>NZ_JBSFBM010000083.1:0-20869 GCF_053592955.1 Micromonospora sp. NPDC002411
GCCGGGCCGGAGGCGGCGAACCCCACCAGATACGATTGCTCGGCCTGTTCGACGGCGACCAGCACCCGGTGCGCGCCGGAGGGCGGCTCCAGCACCGCAGCGCTCCACCGCCGGGCGAGGAACGCCTCGTCCAGGTTGTCGAGCACGTGCCGAGGCAGGATCCGGCGGTACGCGACCCGCCAGGTCGCGAGCTGGATGCGTGCGATCTCGCCGGCGTCCTCGGGACGCGCCGGGCGGACGTACCCGAGAGCCATGGGACGGAAGCCTACGCAGGGCGAGGGAGGCGACGGTGGCGCAGGGTGCCAAACGGACGACCGCGCAGGTCGTCGGGGTGGTGGTGCTCGCGGCGGCGGTCACCGCGTTCCTCGCCGTCGCGGCCGTACGACACGGCTTCTTCGATCTGAAGGTCTACTACGGCGCGTTGACCTGGTGGGTGCACGACGGCGGGGAGATCTACGACTACCTCAAGCCGAACACCCAGTACGGCTTCACGTACCCGCCGTTCGCCGCACTGGTCATGCTGCCGATGGCGTACCTGCCGTGGACGGCCGCGATCGTGGTGAGCGTGCTCGCCAGCGTGGTCACCACGACGGTGCTGATCTGGTGGCTGGTCGACCCGATCGCCCGCCGCGCCGGTTGGACCCGGTGGTTCGCGCTCGCGGTGGCGCTCTGCCTGGCCGCCGCGTTCGAACCGATGCGTGAGACGGTCAACTTCGGCCAGGTCAACACACTGCTGCTCTTCCTGGTGGCGGTGGACCTGCTGCGGCTGCTGCCGACCGGCAACCGGTGGGCCGGGGTGGGCATCGGGCTCGCGACCGCGATCAAACTGACCCCTGGTGTCTTCATCGTCTATCTGTTGGTGACCGGTCGTTGGCGGGCGGCTCTCACCGCCTCCGGCACCGCCGCCGGGGTGTCGCTGCTGGCGGGTGCGCTCTTCCCCGACGCGTCCCGGGAGTTCTGGACCGAGGCGCTGTGGAACACCGGTCGGGTGGGTGAGCTGGCCTTCGTCTCCAACCAGTCGCTGCGCGGGGTGGTCGCCCGACTCGACCCGCAGCACCCGAGCACAGTGCTCTGGCTGCTGCTGGCGCTCGGCACCCTGGCGCTCTGGGCCTGGCGGTCCCGGGCCGCCGTCGCGGTCGGCGACGAGGCGACCGGCCTGGCGCTGACCGGCGCGGTGATGTGCCTGGTCAGCCCGGTCACCTGGGTGCACCACCTGGTGTGGCTGCTGCCCGCGCTGATCCTGCTCGTCGACAACGCGATGGCCGCGCCGGCCGGCCGCCGACGGCGGGTCCTGCTGGTCGCCGCGATCATCGGGTACGCGCTGCTGATCAGCCGCACCGTGTGGTTCTGGGAGAAGGACTTCACCGGGTTGGACGGCTTCGTGGGCAGCAACGCCTACGTGTGGATCAGTCTGGCGCTGCTGGCCTTCCTGCCGATCCGCCGCTGGCTGGCCCCGGACGAGTCAGCTGTCGAGGCGTCCGGCGTACCGCAGCTCGACCAGCCCGACCGGCGGGACCCCGCCGGCCAGCGGCACCTGGTAGGTCGACCGCTCACCGTCCGGTGACAGGCCGGCGCGCTCGCAGAACCGGCGGGCTCGCCGGTTGTCCGCCAGCACCCACGCCCGGTAGCCGGACCAGCCCTGCTCGCTGAGACCGGCCCGGGCGGCGGCCAGCAGCGCGGCGGCGGTCCCGTCACCCCAGCAGGCCGGCTCCACGTAGATCGCCACCACCTCGCCGACCGTCGGGTCCAGGTCGTCCCGGTCCTGGTTGCGGCGGTACGGCCCGAAGGTGGTGAAGCCGACGACCAACCCGTCCACCTCGCCGAGGAGGGTGGTGAACGGGTGCTCGGGGTCGGCGGTGCCGACGTCGCGTCGGCGTTGCGCCCAGGCGGCCACGTTCAGCCGCCGAAGCACCTCGTCGGGCATGAAGCCGGCGTAGCCCGCCTGCCAGCCGTGTACGTGCACCCGGGCGACAGCGTCGGCGTCGTCCGGCTCCTCCCGGCGGATGGTCAGCATTGCACCGTTCTATGCCCCGTTGGTCGTCACGTCCAGCTTCCCGCACCGACGTCGTACCGATGAATTAGGGTCGCCGACGATGACCGCACCGGAATCACTCTCGCTGGCCCAGGCCCGCCGCGTGGCTCTCGCCGCCCAGGGCTTCGCCGACCCGGCGCCGACCGGCGCGCCCAGCCGTCGGCACCTGCGGCGGGTGCTGGGGCGGGTCGGGCTGATCCAGATGGACTCGGTCAACGTGCTGCAACGCGCGCACTACCTGCCGCTCTACAGTCGGCTCGGGCCCTACCCGACCGCGTTGCTCGACCAGGCCGCCTACCGCGGCCCGCGCGAGTTGTTCGAATACTGGGGCCACGAGGCGTCGCTGGTCCCAGTGGAGTTGCACCCGATGCTGCGTTGGCGGATGGCCCGCGCGCACAGCGAATCCTGGGGTGGCATGCGGCGGATCGCCGAGGAGCAGCCGGAGCTGGTCGCCTGGGTTCGTGACGAGGTGGCAGCCCGAGGGCCGTTGACGGCCGCCGAGATCGAGCACGACGCGCCCCGGGAGACCGGCAACTGGGGGTGGAACTGGTCGGCGGTGAAGCGTGCGTTGGAGTTCCTCTTCTGGGCCGGCGAGGTGGTCGCCGCGGAGCGCACCACCTCCTTCGCCCGCCGCTACGACCTGCCCGAGCGGGTGCTGCCCGCAGCGGTGCTGGCCGCGCCCACCCCGACCGACGCCGAGGCGTACCGCACGCTGGTGGCCCTCGCCGCGCGGTCGCTCGGGGTGGCCGCCGAGCCGGAGCTGCGCGACTACTTCCGACTGCCGCTGGCCGGTGCCCGACAGGCCGTCGCAGAGCTGGCCGAGGCCGGTGAGCTGGTGCCGGTCACCGTGCCAGGCTGGCGTCAGCCGGCCTGGCTGCACTCGTCCGCCCGCCTGCCCCGTTGGATCCGGGGCAACACGCTGGTAAGCCCGTTCGACCCGCTGATCTGGGAACGGGCCCGCACCGAGCGGCTGTTCGACTTCACCTACCGGATCGAGATCTACGTTCCGGCGCCGCAGCGGGTCTACGGCTACTACGTGCTGCCGTTCCTGCAGGGCGACCGGTTCACCGCAAGGGTCGACCTGAAGGCCGACCGCAAGGCGGGGGTGCTGCTGGTGCCGGCCGCCTGGGTCGAGCCCGGCGTCGATCCGGGGGAGACCGCCGTGGCGCTCGCCGCCGAGCTGTACCGGCTCGCCGGCTGGCTCGGCCTGGACGCGGTGGCCCCGCCCGTGGCCGGCGACCTCGCCGGCCCGCTGACCGCCGCACTGGCCGGCGTGTCCGGTGTACCGTGAGCGCGTGACGAGCCCTTCCGGACCGGTCCACGAGCCGCAACCCGCCCCCGGGGCTGTGCACACGGTGCCGGCCGACACCACCGCCGCGGGCCCGACCGGCGCGGTTTCGGCTGATGCGGGCCCGGCCGGTTGGCCGCCGCCCCCGCCGGGTGGCTACCCGGCCCCTGAGCCGGACCGGCTCACCCGGTTCGTGCTGCGGCTCTACGAGCGCTCGCCGCGTTGGGTCGTGCCGCTGGCCGCGGTCGGCTGTGTCGGCATCGGGATGGGCTACGCGTTGCTCAGCAATCCGACCCACGCCGCCCCGGACGCCGCACCCACCTGTCTGCTCAAGTTGACCACCGGGCTGGACTGCCCGGGCTGTGGCGGCACCCGCGCGCTCTGGTACGTGCTGCACGCCGACCTGCCGGCCGCCGCCCGGCACCACTTCCTGTTCGTCTTCGCGCTGCCGTTCCTGGCGTACCTCTTCGTGGCCTGGGCGGGAAACCAGGCGTTCGGTTGGCGGCTGCCCGAGCTGCGGATCAGCTCGAAGGTCATCGGTGGGTTCCTGGGCGTGTGGCTGGCGTTCTCGGTGCTGCGCAACCTGCCCTGGGCGCCGTTCACCTCGCTCTACGTCTGAGCGCGCCGCCGTCCGACGTCTGCCGCTCCGCGAATGCGGCGCTCGACCGGCAGGCGCTGGTCTGGCGTCCTGTGGAGCTGAACCGTTCACGACATCACGTGCCGCCTCCTCCGCCGTCATCCCATGATCGACTCGGTTTTCAGGAGACCGGGCGATCCAAGCGCCCCGGACACCCCGACTGTCAAGAACCCGAGTCGATCACCCGGCGGGCGCCCCGCATTCGCGCCCTCGGCGCGCGTTGCACGGCGCACGCGGCCCCAAGATCGTGCTCGATCCTTGATGTAGTGGTCTCGGCCGCGCCGGATACCACTACCATCCACGATCTTGCGCGATCTTGCGCATGGAAGCGGCTGACAGACCACCTGGGCGCTCGGGCGGCGCCCGTCGGCTCGGGCGGCCCATCTGCGGGGCTGATGTCGTAAACGGTTCAGCTCCAAAGGACGCCGATGGAACCGTCCGCCCCGGCCTCGACGACGATGCGCGGACCCGGCCCACACCTCGGACGTCGGAGGCCCCACCGCTGCCCGAGTGATCGAGATTGCACGGGGCGCGCCTGAGTTGGGCCGGGGGCTGCCGCGCCACTACAGTCCCAGGAATGCCGGAGATGGTGCAGCCCCAGGTCAAGTTGATCGCGTGGACCCAGTTCGCGGCCCCGGACGATGTGCCGTGGTCGACCGACGCCGAGGGTGGTCAGGCGCTCGCCGAGTTCGCCGGACGGGCCTGCTACCAGTCCTGGAAGAAGCCGAACCCGGCCACCGCCACGAACGCCGGCTACCTGGCGCACATCCTGGAGGTCGGGCATCTTTCGGTGCTGGAGCACGGGTCGGTCACCTTCTACTTCACCGGGGTGTCGCGCTCCTTCACCCACGAGCTGATCCGGCACCGGCACTTCTCGTACTCCCAGTTGTCCCAGCGGTACGTTCCCGAGCGCGACGCGGCCATGGTCGAGCCGGCGGTCATCGCCGACGACCCGGAGCTGCACAAGAAGTTCACCGAGGCCGCCGAGGCGAGCGTCCGGGCGTACACCGAGTTGTTGGAGGGCCTGGAACAGCGCTTCTCCGACGAGCCGAACCCGACGCTGCGCCGCAAGCAGGCCCGGCAGGCGGCTCGGGCGGTGCTGCCCAACGCCACCGAGACGCGGATCGTGGTCACCGGCAACTACCGGGCGTGGCGGCACTTCGTGGCGATGCGGGCCACCGAGCACGCCGACGTGGAGATCCGTGAGCTGGCCGTCGAGTGCCTGCGCCAGTTGCAGGGTGTCGCCCCCAACGTGTTCGCCGACTTCGTGATCTCCACGCTGCCGGACGGCACCGAGGTGGCGGCCAGCCCGCACGAGGCGTCCTGAGCCCTTCCCCGGCGGGCCCCGGCTGGTCGTCCGCTAGGTTGGGGGGTATGACGCACGACCACCTCGATGCCGCGGCCCGACCGGCGTCCCGCCCCTTCGGCCGGCTGATCACAGCCATGGTGACCCCGTTCACCCCCGACGGTTCCCTCGACCTCGACGGCGTCGCCCAGCTGGCGAGCCACCTGGTTGACGAGCAGGGCAACGACGCGCTGGTGGTCAACGGCACCACCGGTGAGTCGCCGACCACCACCGACGCGGAGAAGGAACAGCTGATCCGGGCCGTGGTGGAGGCTGTCGGTGACCGCGCCAAGGTGGTGGCGGGCGTCGGCACCAACGACACCCGGCACACCATCGAGCTGGCCGCAGCCGCCGAGAAGGCGGGTGCGCACGGCCTGCTGGTGGTCACCCCGTACTACAACAAGCCGCCGCAGGCGGGGTTGGTCCGGCACTTCACGGCCGTCGCCGACGCCACCGGCCTGCCGGTGATGCTGTACGACATCCCGCACCGTTCCGGTGTGCCGATCGAGACCGAGACGTTGGTCCGGCTCGCCGAGCACGGCCGGATCGTCGCGGTCAAGGACGCCAAGGGCGACCTGACCGCCACCAGCTGGGTGACCAGCCGGAGCGCCCTCGCGTTCTACAGTGGCGAGGACGCCCTCACCTTGCCGGCGCTGGCCGTCGGTTCGGTGGGCGTGGTCGGCACCTCCACGCACTTCACCGGGGCGCTGACCGCACAACTGATCGATGCGTACGACGCGGGGGACATGCCGACCGCGCTGGCGCTGCACCGGCGGCTGCTGCCGCTGTTCACCGGCATCTTCCGCACCCAGGGCACGATCCTGGTGAAGGCGGGCCTGGCAGCGCTGGACCTGCCGGCCGGCCCGGTGCGACCCCCGCTGGTGGACGCCACCAACGACGAGATCGCCCAGCTGCGCGCGGACTTCGCGGCAGCGGGCCTGGAGCTGCCCGAATGATCAAACGACACGACGGACGCCGAGTGACGGCGTCGCAGATTGAGGTGGACGCGTGACCGAGGCGCACATCGAGGCGGAGCTACCCCCGCCACTGCCGGAAGGCGGCCTGCGGATCATTCCGCTCGGCGGGCTCGGCGCCATCGGTCGGAACATGACCGTCTTCGAGTACGACGGCAAGTTGCTGATCGTCGACTGCGGGGTCCTGTTCCCCGACGTCGAACAGCCGGGTGTGGACCTGATCCTGCCCGACTTCGGCCCGATCCTGGACCGGCTGGCCGACGTCCAGGCGATCGTGCTGACGCACGGCCACGAGGACCACATCGGCGCGGTGCCCTACCTGCTCGCCCACAAGCCCGACATCCCGCTGGTCGGCTCCCAGTTCACCCTCGCCCTGGTCGAGGCGAAGCTGGCCGAGCGGCGGATCCAGCCGTACACGCTGACCGTTCGGGAGGGCGGCCGCGAGCGGCTCGGCCCGTTCGAGTGTGAGTTCTTCGCTGTCAACCACTCGATCCCGGACGCCCTCGCGGTGGCCATCCGCACCCCCGCCGGCCTGGTGCTGCACACCGGCGACTTCAAGATGGACCAGCTTCCACTGGACGGCCGGATCACCGACCTGGCCGGCTTCGCCCGGCTCGGGGCGGAGGGTGTGGACCTGCTGCTCTCCGACTCCACCAACGCGGAGATCCCCGGCTTCGTCACCCCGGAGCGGGAGATCGGGCCGGTGCTCGACTCGATCTTCGCGAAGGCCAAGGGCCGCATCATCGTGGCCTCGTTCGCCTCGCACGTGCACCGGGTGCAGCAGGTCTTCGACTCCGCCGCGGAGCACGGCCGCAAGGTCGCGCTGATCGGCCGGTCCATGGTCCGCAACATGGGCATCGCCCGGGACCTCGGCCTGCTCAACATCCCGGCCGGGCTGGTCATCAGCATCGACGAGGCGACCACGCTGCCGCCGGACCAGATCGTGCTGATGTCCACCGGTTCCCAGGGTGAGCCGATGAGCGCGCTGGGCCGGATGGCCAGCGGCGACCACCGGCACATCACCATCGCCCCCGGCGACACCGTCGTGCTGGCCTCCTCGCTGGTGCCCGGCAACGAGACCTCGGTCTACCGGGTGATCAACCGGCTCGCCCGGGCCGGTGCGGTGGTCGTGCACAAGGACGTCGCGAAGGTACACGTCTCCGGGCACGCCCCCGCCGGGGAACTGCTCTACCTGCTCAACGTGGTCCGGCCGAGCAACCTGATGCCCGTCCACGGCGAGTGGCGTCACCTGCGTGCCCACGCCCGGCTCGGCATCGAGTCCGGGGTCGCTGCCGACCGGGTGGTGATCTGCGAGGACGGCGACGTGGTCGACCTGGTCGAGGGCCGCGCCACCCTGGTCGGGCACGTGAAGAGCCGGTACGTCTACGTGGACGGCCTCGCCGTCGGTGACGTCAGCGAGTCGTTGCTCACCGAACGGCGGATCCTCGGTGACGGCGGCTTCATCGCCACCACCGTCGTCGTGGACTCGGTCACCGGCAAGGTGGTCGCCGGTCCGACGCTGTCCGCGAAGGGCTTCTCCGAGGACCCGGATGCGTTCAACCCGGTGGTCCCGCTGGTCACCGAGGCGCTCAACCGGGCTGCGGCGGACGGCATCACCGACCCGCACCAGCTCCAGCAGATCGTCCGGCGGACGGTGGGGCGGTGGGTCAACGACAAGTACCGTCGTCGCCCGATGATCGTGCCGACAGTGGTCGAGGTCTGACAGATGTGAGCGGGCCGGCCGCCGACATCCCCCGTGGATGTCGGTGACCGGCCCGCAGTCTGGTGCGGGCGCTTCGACTCAGCCCCGCGACAACCGGCGGCGCAGCACGAGCAGCCCGGCCCCGAGGGCCAGCATCACCGCGCCGACGAGGGCGTACGTGCTGCCGGAGACGCCGGTTCGAGGCAGTTGCGCCGCGTCCGGGGTGGACGAGGTCACGGTGGCGGTCGGGCTCGCGGTGGCGGTCGGGCTCGGCGTGACCGTCGGACCGGCGGGCGGCGGCGTGGTGGCGTCACCGGCACCCGATCCGCCCGAACCGTTCAGGCGTAGCGTCAGCGCGGTGTCCTTGTTCGTGTAGCGGTTGGTGGGGGCGAGCGACACCTGCACGGTCTTCGTGCCCCCGGTGACCGTCAGTCGTACGTCGAAGCTGTCGGTGACGCCGTCGCCGAGCACGTTCGGCCGCAGGATCTCGCAGCCGACGCCGACCATCCGGCCGCGGTCCGCGCACGTCGGCGAGGCCACCCGCACCCCCGCCGGGGTGGTGACGGTGAACGAGTAACCGCCGATGTCGAAGGTGCCGGTATTGGTGACCTTCACCCGCACCGTCGTCGTCCCGTTGACGACCGGGTCGGCGGTGGCCCGCAACCGCAACGAGGTGCGGTCCGGCCAGTTGATCCTGAAGTCGGAGAACTCGTCGGTGACCCCGGCGGCGTTCCGGCCGGCGACGGCGCCCCACGCCCGCACCCCGAAGACCGGCTCCGGAGCCGACGAGCCGACTGTCAGCCGGTACACCCGCTCAGCCCCGGCCGGCAGTTCCGCACCGCCGCAGAGCCAGGTACGCGGCGTGCCCCGGACCATCCGGCAGTCCTCGCCCAGGAGCAGGTCGGCGTCGACCGGGAGGCGCAGCACGAAGAAGCCATTCGCGGCGGTGCTGCCGGGGTTCCTGACAGTGACCTCCAGTGGGCCGGAGGGCGACCACGGGTCCCCGCCGAGGAAGACGATGTCGCCCCGAGCGGTGATCGTGGGTGCGGCTTCCGCACTCGGCGTGGCGAGGGCGGGCGCGGCGAGGGCCGGCGCGGCGAGGGCGGGTACGAAGAGCAGTGCGGCGGCGAGGAGACCGGAGCTGAGCAGGCGGTTCATAACGACTCCCGGGGGTTTCGCGGTCGGTGATGGCCGTAGCACATCTACGCGGCGCGTCCGGTTGCGTGCTGTCGGATGTCGCACAGCCGCGCCCCGGCCTGCAACCAACTGCCCCGTCCGCGACTCAGGGGAGCGCGGCGACCGCCTCGGCATAGGCGACGCCGGTGGCGATGGCGGCGTCCACCAGCACGGTGAGCTGCGCCGGAGCGACCCCGTGGGTGAGGTCGGTGGCCACGTCACCGGCCAGCACCAACTCCTCACCGAGGTCGTGCGCGTACGCCTTGGGCAGCAGCCGGTCGTGGTTCCACGCGTTGCAGAAGGCGTACGCCTCGGCGCGGCGGGTCGCCGGCAGCCGCCGGGCGGCCATGGACCGGGCGTGCAGCACCTCGCCACGTTCGCCGGCCCGCCGGAACTGGATCACCACGGAACCCCACCGGCCGACCACAGTGTCGCCCGACTCCACCAGGTACTGGTCGCCGCGCTCGTCCAGCACCCCGATGATCATGTCGAGGGTCAGCGCCATCAGCTCGTCGGGCCGGGTCTCCTCGTCGGACCCGCCGGTGTCCGGCTCGTCGTACCCGCCCGGCTCGTCGTCGGGAGGCAGCGGGACCGGTGCCGCGAGCGGGCGCTCGGCGAGCCAGGCGGCCATCCGGCCGGAGTGGTGACCGGTGCCGTTGCGGGCGTCGAAGCTGCCGGCCAGGTCACTGGCCACCCCGACCAGCAGGGCGCCGAGTGTGGACACGTCCGGCTCGGTGGCGGGTCGTTCGCCGTACGCCCGGCGGGGCATGGTCCGTCGACCCAGACCGGCCTCCTCGGCCAGCGCGCAGACCAGTGCGCCAGCGGCGGCGAACTCCATCGCGGCGAGGTCGTCGGTGGGCCGGTCCAACCGGGGCAACTGCTCGGTCAGGATGGTCAGCCCGCGTTCCAGGTGCCCGCCGAGCGCACAGAACCGTAGGTGCGCGGCGAGGTGGGGGAACGCGGCACGTTCGCGCCGATGGCGGCGGTACGCCCGCACGTGTGCCGCCGCGGCCTGCTCCGGCTCACCCCCGTGCAGCGCGGGCAGCAGGACGGCGACCAGGTCCCGTTCGGGTTGGTCGGTGCAGGCCGCCGGGTCACCGTCGGAATCCCGTAGCTCGTCGAGCGCGGCTCGCCACTCGCCCCAGCCGGTCAGCAGCTCCGCGCGTCGGGCGGAGGCGCAGCCCGGGCAGCCGCCGGACGGACCGGGCCGTTTGCCGGACCACCGCTCGTACCAGTGGCGGGCGGTGGGCTCGTCGCCCAGGTGGTCGGCGATTCGGCAGTGCAGTTCCGCGACGGTAGGCGTGTCCGGACCGTCCACACCGACCCGGTGGGCGAGGTCGTGCAGCAGGGACCGGGTCTGGTCCAACCCGACCCGGGGGGTGCCGAGCACCGCCTCGACCGCGTACCGCTGGTAGCGCAGCAACAGCCCGGTCTCGACGTCGGTGAGCAGCCCGGGCCGGTGGTCGGCCGCGGCCCGGCACCGTCGGACCGGCTCGACCAGCCGCCACCGCTCCCCGTCGAGCAGGTACGCCTCGATCAGCGCGAACCGGGCGTCCACACCGGAGCGGACGTCCCCGGCGGCGTCGGCCCGCTCGGCGAGCCGTTCCAGGGCCACCTGCCGGGGTGGACCGTCGGGCAGGTCCCGGGCGTCGGCGAGCGCGGCCTCCAACGCCGGTAGACGACCTGGCGCGGGGCGGTCGTCCGCACCGGTGGGCGGCGTGCCGGTGCGGTTGCCGGTGAACTCGTCCCGGCCGGTCACGACGGCACCGCACCGGGCAGTCGGCGGACCGCCACGGCGAGCTGGCAGCCGGTGGTGATGCCACAGTCGAGCAGGTGGTCGAGCTGGTGCGGCGTCACCCCGCGTTCCAGGTCGGTGATCACCTCGCCGTAGACGCGGGCCCGACCGTCGTCGTCGACGTGCGTGAACGCCTTGGGCCACAGCCGGTCGTGGTTCCACGAGTTGCAGAAGGCGTACAGGGCGGGCACCTGCTCGATCCCGAACGTGGTGGTGACCATGGTGCGGACCTGGAGCAGCTCCCCGTCATCGCCGAGCAGGAGGAACCAGATCAGGTTGTCGTCGAAGCGGCCCACCAACTCGCCGTCCGCGCTCAGGCCGACGGACCGGCCGCGGGCGGCGAGCACCGCGGCGACCAGTTCGCCGCTCAGTGGACGCAGCGCACCAGGGTGCCCGGCCAGCGGATCGTCCGGATCGCTCGCGATTTCCGGCGACGCCATGAGGGCATCCCTTCTGAGTCGGATATCACGACCGGCGGTGGGGCCCGTGTTGCGACGCGCGGACACGACCCGGAAAAGCGGGGATCTGCCCGGCCTCACCGTTACCGTGACTCTATGGCGGGCCGTACCTCTCAGGCGAGCCGGCGACGCGGCGCGTCGCCGCGCGGTGGCACCAACAGTCGTGCCCGTCAACCGGCCAAGAAGACCCGGGCGCCGGTCCGGCGTCGTACCACGCCGGCCCGGCCCGGCCCGGCCGTCTACGTGGGCCGCGCGGTCGGCGCACTGTGGATGGGTCTCGCACACGGCATGGGTTGGGCGGTTCGGGCCGCCGGTCGACAGGCCGCCTCGGCCCGTGACCTCGACCCGGAGCACCGCCGCGACGGCGCCGGGCTGCTGCTGTTCGGTCTCGCCCTGCTCTCCGCCGTGGCGCTCTGGTTCTCCGGAGCCGGCCCGGTGGGCGCACGGTTGGCCGACTCGATCCGGCTGTTCCTGGGCGCGATCTCGGTGGTCGTGCCGGTGCTGCTGATGATCGGCGCGTGGCGGCTGATGCGTCAGCCGGCCGACCCGGAGCACCGGGGTCGCGGGCTGATCGGGTGGGGTTCGCTGCTGGTGTCGACCGCCGCGCTGCTCCAGATCGGTCAGGACCCGGTGGACACCGTGCAGCGGGACTACGCCGGAGGCCTGGTCGGCGCCGGTGTGGGCGGGTTGCTGGAACGGGCGGTCACCGCCTGGGTCGCCGTACCGCTGCTGGTCCTGCTGTTGCTCTTCGGCCTGCTCGTGGTCACCGCGACGCCGATCAACAAGATCCCGGAGCGGCTGGGTCTGCTCGCCGGAGGGCTGGTCGCATCCCCGGAGGCCGCCGAGGAGGCCGACGAGGAGGCGGCGCGGCCCGCGCGCAGGCGGCCGGCCAAGCGGATGCCCCCGCCGATCGACCCGGACGACTTCGAGGACCTGGACGGCGCGGACCTCCAGGAGACCATGGTGCTGCCGCGCAAGTCGCCGGCGAAGGTGCCGGCGAGCCGCAAGCCGCCGGTCGAGCCGCCGGAGCACTCGCCCGCGCCGACCCGCGCCGAGCAGCTCGCGTTGACCGGGCTGGCCGGGGACTACACCCTGCCGCCGGCCAACATGCTCAGCGCCGGCGCCGCCGCGAAGACCCGCAGCAAGGCCAACGACGAGGTGATCGCCGCGCTGACCGGCGTGTTCGACCAGTTCGACGTGGACGCCGCCGTCACCGGCTTCACCCGGGGCCCGACCGTCACCCGCTACGAGGTGGAGTTGGGTCACGGCGTCAAGGTCGAACGCATCACGCAGCTGTCCCGCAACATCGCGTACGCGGTGAAGTCGCCGGACGTGCGGATCCTCAGCCCGATCCCGGGCAAGAGCGCCGTCGGCGTGGAGATCCCGAACACCGACCCGGAGAACGTCGCCCTCGGTGACGTGCTGCGCTCCCGGGCGGCGACCAGCGACCACCACCCGATGGTGGTGGCGCTCGGCAAGGACATCGAGGGCGGCTACGTGGTGGCCAACCTCGCCAAGATGCCGCACATCCTCATCGCCGGCGCCACCGGCGCGGGCAAGTCGAGCTGCCTCAACACACTGCTGGTGTCGATCCTCACCCGGGCCACCCCGGACGAAGTGCGGCTGCTGCTGATCGACCCGAAGCGGGTCGAGATGACCGGCTACGAGGGGATCCCGCACCTGGTCACCCCGATCGTGACCAACGCGAAGAAGGCGGCCGACTCGCTGGACTGGGTGGTCCGCGAGATGGACATGCGCTACGACGACCTCGCCGCCAACGGGGTCCGGCACATCGACGACTTCAACCGGAAGGTCCGCAACGGCGAGATCAAGGCCCCGCCGGGCAGCGAACGGGAGATGCGTCCGTACCCGTACCTGCTGGTGATCGTGGACGAGCTGGCCGACCTGATGATGGTGGCCCCGCGCGACGTGGAGGACTCGGTCGTCCGGATCACCCAGCTGGCCCGGGCCGCCGGCATCCACCTGGTCCTGGCCACCCAGCGCCCCTCGGTCGACGTGGTGACCGGTCTGATCAAGGCGAACGTGCCGTCCCGGTTGGCGTTCGCCACCTCCTCGCTCGCGGACTCGCGGGTCATCCTCGACCAGCCGGGCGCGGAGAAGCTGCTCGGCCGTGGTGACGGGCTCTTCCTGCCGATGGGGGCCTCGAAGCCGGTCCGCATCCAGGGCGCCTGGGTCACCGAGCGCGAGATCGCCGACGTGGTGAAGTTCTGCAAGGACCAGCGCGAGCCGGAGTTCCGCAAGGACGTGCTGGCACCGGCACAGGACACCAAGAAGAAGATCGACGAGGACATCGGCGACGACCTCGACCTGCTGGTGCAGGCGGTGGAGCTGGTGGTCACCTCGCAGTTCGGCTCGACCTCGATGCTCCAGCGCAAGCTGCGGGTCGGTTTCGCGAAGGCCGGCCGCCTGATGGACCTGATGGAGACCCGCGGCGTGGTCGGGCCGTCCGAGGGGTCGAAGGCACGGGACGTGCTGGTCAAGCCGGACGAGCTCGACGAGGTGCTGGTCGGTCTACGCGGCGACGGGGACTGATCGGGAATCGACCCCACACGTACGACGGGCCCGCCGGTATCCGGCGGGCCCGTGACGTGGGAGGGCGATCAATTGCTGATCAGCGCGGCGAAGACCACCAGACCGAGGATCGCGGCGACGACGCTGGCCGCGGCGGCGTACCAGCCCAGCGGCTTGTCGCCGAGCACCGCGCCGACGACGCCCGCGATGACGCCGAGCACGCCGAAGATGATCGGGTTGAGCAGCAGGGCGAGGACTGCGAAGACGAAGCCCACGATGGTGAGGATGCGGGCGGCGTTGCTGCGGGGGCGGGCGGTGCTCGGCATGTCGGTCATGTCGTCCTCCAAATGAGAGCCTGTCGTGACGGATCGATCACTACCCACTGTGGGTGTTCGCCACGCATGCCGACGGCGTGCCTCAGTGGAAGATCTTCAGACCGATCACGCCCGCGACCACCAACACGAGGCAGAGGATCCGGGGCAGACTCGCCGACTCGCCGAGCGCCAGCATCCCGACCAGGGCGGTGCCGACCGCGCCGATGCCGACCCAGACCGCGTAGCCGGTGCCGACCGGGATCTCCCGGAGCGCGTACGCCAGCCCGGCCATGCTCAGGACCAGGGTCACCACGAAGATCGCGGACGGAACCAACCGGCTGAGGCCGGCGCTGCGGTCCAGGGCGACCGCCCAGGCCGTCTCCAGCATCCCCGAGATCACGAGTACGAGCCAGGCCATCGTTCACCTCACGGTAGGCGCCCGGGGCTGCCGCGCCGGGACGAGTCGAGTCTGCATCTCACGCGGGGCGTCTTGGCCTGACCGGGTACGCCCACCACTCGTCCGGAGCGGCCACGAGCATCCGGGGCCACCGCTGCCGACGCTAGCACCGGCGTCCGGGGCGGGGTGGTGACGACCACCACCACCCGTTGACCTGCACCTGACTTCAACTTGCAGGATGGCAACCATGACCCTGCTCTACGCCGACCCCGAGGTCGCCGCCGCGCTGGACGCCGCCACCACGGTCGACGCCATGCGCGCCGCCCTCCTGGCCGCGTACGAGGGACGTCTGATCGCCCCGCCCCGGACCGCCGCCGCGCTGGACGGCGGCCGGATGGTGCTCACCGCCGGGCACCTGGTCGGCGAGTGGTACGGCTTCCGCTCGTACGACACCTTCGGCCACCCGGAGGGGGAGCAGTTGGTGGTGCTGCACGACGGCCGAACCGGGGCGGTCCGGGCGGTGGCGGTGGGCGAGGAGCTGGGTTCCCGTCGTACCGGGGGGTTGGGAGGTGTCGCGATCGACGCGCTGGCCCGCCCGGACGCGGCCAGCCTCGGGGTGATCGGCTCCGGCCGGCAGGCGTGGACGCAGGTGTGGGCCGCCGCCGCGGTCCGCCCGTTGCGGGAGGTGGTCGTGCACAGCCGCTCCGCCGCCCGGCGAGACGCCTTCGCCGCCCGGGTCCGCGCCGAGCTGGATGTGTCAGCCCGCGCGGTGACCACCCCGGGATCAGCCGTGGCCGGGCGGGACGTCGTGGTGCTCGCGACCACCAGCCCGACCCCGGTGCTCCGCGCCGCCGACCTCAGCCCCGGCACGCACGTCAACGCGGTCGGCTTCAAGCAGCTCGACCGCAGCGAGTTCGGCACCGACCTGCTGGACGTCGCGGACCTGCTGGTCACCGACTCGCCGACCCAGGCGGCGGACTACCAGCCGCCGATGCTCGCGGCCACGCCCCCGTACGCCGGGCGGTTGGGTGACCTGGGCGGCATCCTGGCCGGCGTGGCCCCCGGCCGGACCACCGCGGACCAGATCTCCGTCTTCTGCTCCACCGGCCTGGCCGGGACCGAGGTCTTCCTGCTCGACGCGCTGACCCGGGTGGGCGCCACAGCACGCTGACGGCCGACCGACACCGCTGGAGGCGACCGGCAGACCTGCCCAGTGACTGAGCACACCGAAGTGGGTTGAGGCCCGGCCGCCCGCGTGCGTGGGCCACCCCGGCTGGCCCGGTACCCTCGGATGGTGTCTGCCACCGCTCCTTCTCCTTCCGACAACGCCGAGGGCCGCCGCGTCGCCCTGCTGACCCTCGGCTGTGCCCGCAACGAGGTCGACTCGGAGGAGCTGGCCGCCCGGCTGCACGCCGACGGCTGGCAGGTGAGCACCGACGGCGAGGGCGCCGACGTGGTGGTCGTCAACACCTGCGGTTTCGTGGAGAAGGCCAAGCAGGATTCCATCCAGACCCTGCTCGCCGCCGCCGGCACCGGTGCCAAGGTCGTCGCGGCCGGCTGCATGGCCGAGCGGTACGGCCGGGAGCTCGCCGACAGCCTGCCCGAGGCCCAGGCGGTGTTGAGCTTCGACGACTACCCGGACATCGCCGCCCGGCTGAACGCTGTCGTCGCCGGTGAGCAGGTCACCGCACACACCCCCCGGGACCGGCGTGAGCTGCTGCCGTTGACCCCGGTGAAGCGGCGCGACAGCGCGGTGTCGCTGCCCGGGCACGGCACCGTCACCCGCACCGCTGTCGACACCGACGAGCACACCCCGGCGCACCTGCGGCAGGTGCTGCGCCGCCGGCTGGACACCGGCCCGGTGGCCTCGCTGAAGCTCGCCAGCGGCTGCGACCGGCGGTGCGCCTTCTGTGCCATCCCGGCCTTCCGTGGGGCGTTCGTGTCGCGTACGCCGGACGAGCTGCTCGCCGAGGCGGAGTGGCTGGCCAAGACCGGCGTACGCGAGCTGGTGCTGGTCAGCGAGAACTCCACCTCCTACGGCAAGGACCTGGGTGACCCCCGCGCGCTGGAGAAGCTGCTGCCGCAGCTCGCCGCGGTGAGTGGCATCGTCCGGGTGCGGGCGAGTTACCTCCAGCCGGCCGAGACCCGCCCCGGGCTGGTCGAGGCGATCGCCAACACCCCGGGTGTGGCCGCGTACTTCGACCTGTCGTTCCAGCACTCCAGCGAGCCGGTGCTGCGCCGGATGCGGCGTTTCGGCTCCACCGACCGGTTCCTGGAGCTGTTGGCGGGTGCGCGTGCGCTGGCCCCGGACGCGGGTGCCCGGAGCAACTTCATCGTCGGCTTCCCCGGCGAGACCCGCGCCGACGTCGACGAGCTGGTGCGGTTCCTGACCGAGGCGCGGCTCGACGCGATCGGCATGTTCGACTACAGCGACGAGGACGGCACCGAGGCCGCCGGGCTGCCCGGCAAGGTCTCCGCCGCGACGATCAAGCGGCGGTACGACCGGCTCAGCGCGCTCGCCGACGAGCTGTGCTCGCAGCGGGCCGAGGACCGGCTCGGCTCGACCGTCGAGGTGCTCGTCGACTCGATCACGGACGGCGTGGTGGAGGGGCGGGCGGCGCACCAGGCGCCGGAGGTCGACGGCTCGACCACCCTGGTCGCGCCGGCCGACGGCGGGGTCGACCTGGCCGCGCTGCGTCCCGGTGATCTGGTGCGCGCAACGGTGACCGGCACCGAAGGGGTGGACCTGCTGGCCGTGCCGGATGAGATGATCTCGGCGGCGCCCGGCGCGGCACGGTGACGGCGGGCCCGAGCGGAGCGGGGGAGCCACGTGGTGCGGTGCCGGGAACGCCGCGGCAGCCCGAGCGGAGTGCCGCGGTGACCGGGGCGACGGAGTCGACGCCCGGCCCGGCGGTGGCGGCCGTGGTGCCCGTCCTCAACGCGGCCAACGCGCTGACCGCCCTGCGGCTGGTCCTCGTGCCGGTCTTCGCCGCCTCGGTGATCGTGTCCGGGATGACCCACGCGGGCTGGCGGATGGCGGCCTGCCTGATCTTCGCGGTGGCTTCGGCGACGGACCTGGTGGACGGCTGGATCGCCCGCCGCTTCGGGCTGGTCACCTCGGTCGGCAAGGTGGCCGATCCGATCGCCGACAAGGCGCTCACCGGAGCGGCCCTGGTGCTGCTCTCCTGGTACGACCAGCTGCCCTGGTGGGTGACCGCGGTGATCCTGGTCCGTGAGCTGGGCATCACGGGGCTGCGGTTCTGGGTGATCCGGCACGGCGTGATCGCCGCCAGCCGAGGCGGCAAGGTCAAGACGGCGCTCCAGATCCTCGCCATCGCCTGGTACCTCTGGCCGATGCCGGCCGCCCTCGCCGCCGTCGGCCCGTGGATCATGGCCGCCGCCGTCCTGGTCACTGTCGCCACCGGCTTCGACTACATAGCCCAGGCCCTCCGCCTCCGCCGCCCTCGCTGACCCCCGCCCCCCGTGCTCTCCGGGCCGGGCGTCCCACCCCGCCCTCTTCATTGATCATGAAGTTGTTGCCATCCGCGGCGGCGTGTCGTGGCGACAACTTCATGATCGACGCGATCGGGGCGGCAGGGTTGGGGGCCGTTGGGTGGGGAAGGACGTATTCATGCAGCGCGAGGCGAGTGGTTCGGGGCGGGCGGGGGATGGTGCGGTGGCGGACGAGGCCGCGGCGGGCAGCGCGGCGGCGGCTGTGGTGCACCGGCTGGCACAGCGGCGCGAGACCTTCGCGACTGTCGAATCGCTCACCGGCGGGTCGTTGGCCGCGTCGATCGTCGACATCGCCGGGGTCAGCGGGATCTACCGGGGTGGCCTCGTGGTCTACGCCACCGAGTTGAAGGGCACCCTGGCGGGCGTCCCCACCGACCTGTTGTCCGAGCGGGGCCCGGTGGACCCGGAGGTGGCGGCGGCCCTCGCCGAGGGCGGTCGCCAGCGCTGCGGCGCGGACTGGGGGGTGGCGACCACCGGTGTCGCCGGCCCCGAACCGCAGGACGGCAAGCCCGTCGGCCTGGTCTACGTCGCGGTCGCCGGCCCGAACGGTGGGGAGGTCCGCCAGCTCGACCTGGACGGCGGGCGGGACCACGTCCGAGCGGCGGCGGTGGTCGAGGCTCTGCGGCTACTCGCCGAGCGGATCCACGGCGCCGACGTCCAGGACGCCGACGCCCAGAATTCCGACCCCGCGACCGACCACCCCGAGGCCCCAGAAGTCGACGGCCCGGAAGATCCCGCCGAGACCGCCGGGGGCACCCGGGGCAGGGCGGGGACGGCCGGTGCCGGCCACCGGTGAGCCCGCGCCGACGAACCGACGGGCGGGGCGGGATGTCGCCCGGGCTCGCAACGGGTACGGTTGCGGGAAGGCTCCGACGTTCGGGGTCGGCGCGGTCCCACCGCGACCGGCTGCCAGCGGCGAGCGCGAGGTATCCCTCAGGGGGAGGTGCGATGATCCTGCTACGCCGGGTGATCGGTGACGCACTGCGAGCGCGCCGTCAGGGGCAGCAGCGCACGCTGCGTGAGGTCTCCACCGCCGCCAACGTCAGCCTCGGCTACCTCTCCGAGATCGAGCGGGGGCACAAGGAGCCGTCGAGCGAGCTGCTCGCCGCGATCTGCGACGCCCTCGGCGCCCGCCTGTCCGAGCTGCTGCGTGAGGTGAGCGACACCGTCGCGCTCGCCGAGCAGATGCCGGGTGTGCTCGTCTCGATGCAGGAGGAGCCGGCCGACGGCGCAGCGGCCGCCAAGAGCACCAGCCGGGGCGTTCGCCAGGTCACCTCCGATGGCAAGGTCGCCGTGTCGGTCCGCCAGGATTCGCCGCTCAAGGCCACGCTGCGCAGCGCGCGCGTGCGCCCGACCGAGCGCGACCGGGACGTGGTCTGCGCCGCCTGACCCCATCCTTCCGGTTGACCGTGGGCGGGTTGGCCCCAGCCGCGTAGGGTGGCCGGCAGGAGCTGCCGGTGCAGTCGACCAACGGTAAGGGTGCCTTCGCTGGCGCTCGACTGGGACGATGGAGACCGGCCGGTCGTGGTCGGCCTGTCCGACCCGACCGTGGTGGAGCGACGCGACTGAGGGGATACCGCGGAGATGGCGAACCCGTTCGTCAAGGGTTGGAACTATCTGATGGCGCTCTTCGGTGCCAAGATCGACGAGCACGCCGACCCCAAGGTGCAGATCCAGCAGGCCATCGAGGATGCCCAGCGGCAGCACCAGGCGCTGGTCCAGCAGGCCGCCGCGGTGATCGGCAACCAGCGTCAGCTGGAGATGAAGCTCTCCCGGCAGATGTCAGAGGTCGAGCGGCTGCAGGGCAACGCCCGACAGGCACTGGTGCTGTCCGACCAGGCCCGGGCCAAGGGTGACGAGGCCGAGGCGACGCGGTTCGAGCAGTCGGCGCAGACCCTGGCCACCCAGCTGGTCTCCGCCGAGCAGGCCACCGAGGACCTGAAGACCCTGCACGACCAGGCGTTGGGTGCCGCAGCCCAGGCCCGCCGGGCGGTCGAGAACAACTCGATGATCCTCCAGCAGAAGCTCGCCGAGCGCACCAAGCTGCTCAGCCAGCTGGAGCAGGCCAAGATGCAGGAGTCGGTGGCCCGTTCGCTGGAGTCGATGTCGTCGCTGACGGCGCCCACCAACACCCCGTCGCTGGACGAGGTGCGCGACCGCATCGAGCGGCGCTACGCCAACGCGATGGGTCGCGCCGAGCTGGCCGGCAACTCCGTCGAAGGCCGGATGTTGGAGATCCAGAAGGCCACCATCGATTCGGCGGGCTCCGCAAGACTGGAGCAGATCCGGTCCAGCATGGCGGGGGAGCAGCTCGGCGGCGCGTCGCAGCGACAGGCCGTGCCGCAGGCAGAGAAGGCCGGCCCGGCCAACGATCCGGCGGCCGCCGCCCGGCTGGACGAGCTGCGCGCCAGCATGGCTCGTGAGCGGGGCACCGGCGACCCGACCGCCGCCGGCTGATCGAGCGGACCGAGGGGGTCAGGGTGGCAGACGAGCGGACGCGATACTTCCGGAGGCTGGGTCGGCTGCGCCGGTCCGCCCGACGGTGGAGTGTGCTGGCCGGCGGGCTTGGCGGCGCCGCTGCGGTGCTGACCCCGTACGCCGGCCTCGGTCTGCCCGACGCGGCCTGGGCCGGCGCCGCGGGCAGTGCGGTAGCGCTCGCCGCTTGGCGTTGGATCGACGTGCGTGCCCTGGCCGCCCAGCCGGCAC
>NZ_JBSFBM010000084.1:0-20846 GCF_053592955.1 Micromonospora sp. NPDC002411
GCCCCCGCCAGCATCTGGGCCAGGAAGGTGACGTTGCCGAGCTGGCGTTCCTCCTCGTGCAGCTCCCGCCCGACCGCGAGTAGTTCGCGCAGCGACCCGGCCGAGGCCAACCGCTCCGACCATCGCTCGACCCGCTCCGCTGTGCTGGCCCGGCAGGCCGCCGTGAGCAGGTCGTCCACCGTGCCGAAGTGGTAGAAGACCAGGGCCTGGTTCACTCCGGCTGCGGCGCCGATGGTCCGGGCGGACACACCGGCGATGCCGTGCTCGCGGATGGCGGCGATGGCGCCGTCGAGGAGACGCTGCTTGGTGTCGGACATGGCTCTCCTCTCGGGCGGGCCGGATGCGGCGCTGCGATCATCGCATCGGTCACCAGCTGGGCCAGCCAGGTGGCCCCGGGCAGTCGTAGCGTCCAACCGACGAACGCCCAACCGAGGTGGACATGTTCGAGTCCGCGGGCGACGGCGGCCACCCCCCGTTCCGTGTGACCGTCGCCGCCCACGTACTCCGCCCGCCACAGCACGTGCTCGTGCTCCCGGGCCGGCCGGATCCGCAAGCCGACCGGGTGCCGCCGGGCCAACATCCGCCAGAGGGCCGCGCACGGCCCGCAGTCGTCGTCCAGCCAGAGCACCGCCGACGGCTCGGAGGGGTACGGCCGCCAGCGGGGCCACCAGTCGCGTACCTGCCGCCGGTAGGACCGCCAGGAGTCGCCGTACCGCGTCCGCAGGTCATGGTGCTCGTGTGGCCCGGCCACCGCCGCGCCGAACGCCGTCGCCGACACCGCCGCCAGAACCACTGCGACGCTCCGGGTGACCGCTGCGGTGAACAGCAGCAGCACCACGGCGGCGAGCTGCATCGGGTTGGCCAGGTACGCGTACGGGCCAGTGGTGACCAGACGACGCGGCGGATCCCACGGGTACGGCGTGCCACCGCCCCGCACGGCGAACTCCACGACGGCGGCCACCGCAGGCGCGGCAACCAGCAGGGCCAGCTGCGCGACGAGGAGCATCCCGGTGCGGTCCAGCTCGGTCAGCCCGGCCCACGACCCGTAGCCCACCTCGAAGGCCAGGCTGGGGACGAACCAGAGCAGCAGGGCGGCGAAGACTCCCACCTGAAGTGACGTCCGCGCGCCCAGGTGCCGGCGGTCGGCGCTGAACCGCCCGAGCAGTTGGGCAGGCAGCGCCACCACGAGCAGGCCCACCACCTCCCCGACGAGCCAGTGCGGTCCGAGGCTGACCAGCGGGTGCAGCGCCGGCATCGCCACCGCGTCGACCCAGAGCAGCAGACCCAGCGCGATCGGCAGCGGCAGCACCCGGCGCAGCAGCACCGGCAGCGGGCCCCAGAGGGCCGCCCAGCCGATCCACAGGTCGACCGGCATCCCCCGGTACGCGCCGTCGACCGGAGCGAAGGCGTACCAGCCGGCCAGGCGGGCGACCTCGTGCAGCGCGGCGATGCCGATCCCGGCGGTCAGGAACGCCAGCAGCCCCGCGGCCCGGACGGACCGGTCCCGCTCCCGAGCGCCGACGGCCAGCACGGCGGCCAGCGGCAGTGCCAGGCTCAGCCAGCGGGCGACAGTCACTCCAACGCCAGCATGTCGAGAAGGTGCCCGACCCCGGCGCCGAGCAGCACCTGCTGCAGCGGGCCGAAGTACCAGGACGGGTCCAGGCCCCGCGTGTAGTCGACCCGGACCCGGACCTCGGTGTGCCCGCTGTCGACAGCCCGCCAGCTCAGCTGCGCGTGCCGCCAGGTGAACCAGCGCGCGGTGATGGAGCTGTCGTCGACGAAACGGAAACCGACCTGCCCCGGGGCGGCGCTCTCCACCTCGGCGAGCAGGTGGCCGCCCGGCCCGTGCGCGCTGCCGTGGTAGCCGAACATCCACCTGTCGCCGACGTCGAGCCCGTCGCCGGTGACCTGCCCGGGTGTGGGCACGCCCAGGAGCCGCAGCGGCACCGATTGGACAGCGGTCGGGCGGGGGCCGGTGGCGAGACGCTCGGCCACCCGGTCCACCGGAAGCCCGACGACCCGGGTCACCTCGACCGTCTGTTCCGGGGCGACCCGGGGAGCGATGCCGCTGCCCTCCAGGCCGGGCAGGAGCAGCAGAGGCACGGCCACCATGACGTACGGGCGGTTGGCGTCCCGCAGGACGCGGATCAGCGCGGTGGTGCCGTGTGCCACCGCGTAGACCAACGGCGCGGCCAGGAGGACGCAGATCGCGCCCTCGTGCAGTGCCACCGCAGCCAGCAACAGGGCGATCGTCGTGGCCGCGAAGACCTGGCCGTGGGCTGTTCGGTGAGGTGCGAGCGTGAGGCCGGCGGCCAGCAGCACCGGAAGCGCCACGAAGAGCATCGCGCTGTCCGCGCGGCCCTGGTTGACCACCCCGACGAAGAGGACCGCCCCGAGGAGCGTGATCAGGCCGGCCAGGATCCAGCGTGCACTGACCGTGCGTTGTGTCGGCTCGTCGTCAACAGTCATGCGATCTCCCCCGTCTTGAGCGTTCGCTCAAAACGAGGGTACGACTACTTGAGCGCTCGCTCAATCCCGTGTACGAGCGGGGGTGACGCGTTGAATCGGATAGATGACACTCGACGTTGCCGGGAGTGCTGCCGAAGAGCCTGGGTAGCGACGCACGCACCACCGGGCGGGCCTTGTCAGGCAGTGACGGTGATCGTGTGCGGCTGGGCGGACCTCGTCAGGCGGTGGTCGTGGCCGCGCGAGTGCGACGGTGCCGGCCGTACCAGGCGATGCCGATGGCCACGCCCACGCCGACGCCGAGCGCCGCCGCGGCCACCGGCACCGCGGGTCGCTCCCGCAGGCGGCGGCCCAGCGGGATCGGGTGCCGGAACTCCAGCACCGGCCACGCGTTCTCCGAAGCCAGCTTGCGCAACTGCCGGTCCGGGTTGACCACACTCGGGTGGCCGACGCACTCCAGCAGGGGACGGTCGCTGTACGAATCGGAGTAGGCGTACGAGTCGGCCAGGTCGTAGTCCCGGGCTGCCGCCAGCTCGCTGACCGCCTCGACCTTGCTCGGGCCGGCCGCGTAGAACTCGACCTCACCGCTGTACCGGCCGTCGCGGACCGTCATCCGGGTGGCGATCACGTCGGTGACCCCGAGCAACTCGCCGATCGGCCGGACCATCTCCTCGCCCGACGCCGACACCAGCACCACGTCCCGCCCCGCCGCCTGGTGCTCGGCGATCAGGACGGCTGCCTCGGCGTACACGTAAGGGTTGATCAGCTCGTGGAGTGTCTCCGCGACGATCTGGCGGACCTGCTCCACCTGCCAGCCCTTGCAGAGCGCAGCCAGGTAGTCCCGTGTTCGGGCCATGGTCTGCTCGTCGGTGCCGCCCAGCCGGAACATCAGCTGCGCGTACGCCGACTTGACCACGTCACGCCGGGTGATCAGCCCGTCCCGGTAGAACGGCCGACCAAACGCCAGGGCGCTCGACTTGGCGATGACGGTCTTGTCCAGATCGAAGAAAGCGGCACTTCGGCCCACGGCGCGAAAGTCTAGCCGGATGGTCTATCGTCGGCGGGTGCCCGGGGTCAGGCCACCCCTCACACCTGCGGGCAGGCACCACCATCTCCGCTCCGCGTGATCGCGCTCACACTCTGCGAGGAGATTTTCGCGGTGAGTGGAGCAAGCACCACTCGACGTGACGGGCGCGCTCAGGCAAACTTGTCCGTACGACGAGCTTTCACATACCCGACAACAGGCAGACGCTCGGCGGTTGCACCCCCCGTGACCGCTGAGTGGTTCGGCTCGACCCCCCCGGAGCCGAACCTTCGACGACCCCCGTCTCCCCCCGACGGGGGTCGTCCCTTTCTGGGAGCGCTACTCCGCCGCAGCTCACAGGACGCCTCCGTCTGCGTCGAGTCTTTACACACGTCTTGAAACCGGACACCGGCTGCCGCCGAGATCGGGATCCCGTCCGTCCGTGACGCAACGGCGTGCGGAAATTTCGTCCTGTATCCCGGCCAGATGATCTTCGGTGTCCTCACCAGTCTGGCTCGTGGATGTCCTCTTCGAGGGCCTC
The DNA here is from genome assembly GCF_053592955.1 of Micromonospora sp. NPDC002411. Taxonomy (NCBI): domain Bacteria; kingdom Bacillati; phylum Actinomycetota; class Actinomycetes; order Micromonosporales; family Micromonosporaceae; genus Micromonospora; species Micromonospora sp. NPDC002411. The sequence goes on from NZ_JBSFBM010000084.1 coordinate 4,032, forward strand.
GACCGTGCCGTAGAAGGTGACGCTGGGCCAGGGTGGTCTCTCGGGCGAGCACTTCCAGGTGAGGTGCACCTGGGCCCAGCCACCAGAGGCCAACTCCACGACGATGTCGTCTGATGCTGTGGACCTGCCGATGACTCGGACGGTCCGGTCGTGTAGGGGATGCCCAGCGGCCACCTCGGTCAGAAGTTCGGCGTGCAGTGATTCACGTTGTTGATGTTCGGTTGGGCCACCTCGGCGTAGGTCCCACCACGGGTCGGTAAAGACGGGCTGCTCGTCCACCGGGTCGTCGTCGTATATCTCGCCGGGTTCGGAGCCGCGGCGCCTATGCATGCTTGCAATTGGTCGGGGCGATGCGCTGCCAGTCGCTTCCTGCGAGGGTGACCGGGTAGCTGATTTCTCGAACGTGCTTGTCCTCGGTCTCGACCTCGAAACCCAGGGGCAGCGGCTCCTGGAAAAACGCGACCGGGCACTCGAACAACAGCTCGACCACGAGCTCACCGGTGCCGCCAAGGGGTGACAGTCGGGGTGCCCCAGTGCTGGCTGACACCATGCCCGACCTTTCCACGGCAACCCGTCTAACGATGATCGGCGCGGGGCCGGCGTTGATCACCATCAAATGCCCGGTCATTTTGATCTGGGCGGCACCGCTGCCTCCGTCCAGGGTGACCGTTTGCAAGTTCGAGCTTCCCAAACTGGCCGATTGAGGGAAGGCCACGAGCGCGACCATCGAGTTCCGCTCCCGCTCCTCGTGCGACGCTCGCCGTTGGACAGCGAAGCCGCCGAGCAGAACGCCGACGACGAAGACGGCGACGAGCCCCAGAACCATTTTTTGTTTGGGTACGGGGTCGTCATGGGCAGTGGTATTCGACTCCGTCGGCTGATGATCGCGCTTGTCCAGGTCGATCACTGCATGCTCCACGACATGGGCGTCAGCCTAGAGTCGCTCCGCATCAGAGCGCGTCGGCCTGTCGTACAGCCGAGCCCGCCCGCCGACGCCATCGGACAACGCCGACCAGCCGTCCGGGACCTTCTGCTGATTCTCAGACCACCAGCGTTCTTGGTCTGCCCCGGCTGACGGACCGGACACCGGCCCGCTAGCTCCGGGGGACCCAGAGGGAGCCGCGATCGTCGTAGCGTGTTCGGATGGTGTCGGACATGGTGCGTTACTACGACGACTTCCTGGCCGATCGGGATTGGCTCGCCGAAGGGTTGAGCTGGGCCGTGGTGCAGCCGGCGAGTGCCGAGGCCACCGTCGACGGCGTCATCGAGCGCCTTCGGGCCAGGCGTGTGGAGCCGGGTGACAGCCAGTCGGGCGAGCTCGCCGACCTGGCGCAGATTGGCCCGAACGTGGTGGTGTTCCAGGACAACGGCTGTGCGCTGAGCCGACCTGAGGTGCTGCGTTGGGCCAGCGACGGCCTGCGGGTTCACACGGTCGACTGGACCATCAACGGCAATGGCAGCCTCACCTACGCGGTGTACGGCAAGGTGCTCGCCTGGATGGACATGAACGATCCCGACCGACGGTACGGCGATGACCCGGCGGCGTTCGACGACGACCTGGCCGACGTGCGCGCGGCGCGCGGCACCGGCCAGGTGACTGCCGCGGCGATGGCGTTCGTCGAGCGGCGGACCGGCGTGCGGCTGCCCGCCGAGTGGGTCGGCGACGAGGGCGCCGATCCGCAGGCCGGACCATGGGTGACGGTACGGCTCGGCTCGATCCCGCCCGACCCGAGGCCGCCCTCGAACTTCGGCCACGACGAGCCCGACCTCGACGCGCGGCTGCGCGCCGCGTCGGAACAGGTGCGGCGTTCGGCGCTGACGCTTGCCGTGCGGGCGGTCACCACGCGGTTCAGCTTCAGCGACGACGAGCTCGTGCAGCAGGTGGTGGACGCCGTCGAGCGGGGCGTGACCCTGGACGAGGAAGCCCGTTCGAGGATCATCCACCGCCTCAAGGTGCAGGGCGCCGACGTGCACGATTTTTCCTCCGCCGTCCACGCCCTGCACTCGGCGACGGGCAGTGGGTTGGCAGCGCTCGACGCGGTGAGTGCCGCTCGACACGCGGTTGGCGATGACTGGCCGACCGTCCGCCACGACCTGTACCGCCTGGTCCGCGAGGTCGGCTGACCACTCGACCACTGGTCATCGGCAACGCGGTAATCCTCGGGCCCCCTGCGACACAAGTCACTGTGAGAGACGCCGAGGCAGTGGGGGTTCGGGTGGGTCCACCAGCAGAGCGCGACGAGGGGTGGTTTACCAGCCTCTACGCCGCCGAGTACGCGCACATCGTCCGATACGGCCTGCGCCGGCTCGCCGACGGGGACGCCGCGGCGGAACTGGCACAGGAGGTCTTCGTCGTCGCCTGGCGTCGTCGCGTCGAGGTGCCCGACCGCAGCCTGCCCTGGCTGTACGGGGTGGCCCGGCGCCTTCTGGCCAACCAGTGGCGGTCACGGCGTACCGCCCCGGACCTCCTGCCGATCAGCGACGTCGAGCTGGCTCGGCTGGGCGGTTCGTCCGGTGCGGACACCACAGTCGGGGTCGCCGACCTCCGGGCCGCCCTGGCCACCCTCGGTGAGATCGACCAGGAGATCCTCCGGTTGGTCGGTTGGGAGGAGTTGACGGTGTCCGAGGCAGCCAAGGTCCTGGGCTGTACCCGGGCAACCGCTGCGGTGCGCCTGCACCGCGCCCGCCGACGTCTCGTCGAGGCGATGTCGGACCGGCCCGCTCAGTCCCGGCGTCGTCCGGTGTTGGTGACCGTTCGAGAGGATCTGTGATGTTCGGAGTAGAGCGAACCCGTACTTTTCTCGGCCCCGCCGACCCGGCCCGGAACGCCAACGTCGGGCCACCGCTGGTCTCGGCGCGCGAGCTGATCGACCGCGCCGGCGCTACCGAACGGCTCGCCCGTGATCCTCGCGTACGCCCGACCCGACGGCTGGTCCTGACGGCCGGGACGCTGGCGGTGGCGGCCGGGGCCGTGGCGGTCCTCCAGCCGTTCGGTGAGGGCTCACCGGCAACTCGGGAAGCGGCGGCGGGCTCGGTGCTCGTGCCGGTGGCGTACCAGTTCGACGCGGATCCGCCGGCGGCAGGCCCGCGGCTGCGCGCGCTCGCCGACAAGATCAAGAATGCGGGGTACGACGGCCGCGGCGGGCGTTACATGTACCACCACACCAAGGTGTGGGGCGACCCGGTGATGACGTCCGCCGACGGCCGCCACCACGTGGCCTTTGCCGACGAGAGGAAGATCTGGCGGGCCGCCGACGGCACCGGGCAGCAGACCATCGTCCACCTGGAGCCGCAGTACCCCGACCCGGAGTCTCGGGACTACTGGCAGCGCAGACCCGGTCTGGGCCCGGCGGTCGGCGCGACCCCCGCTCCGTCCGTCATCCCGCTCCCGCCTCGGGAGCTCACGCCTCCGTCGGCTGACCCGATCGAGCTGCGTGAGCTGCTGAAGGTCGAGTACGGCGCCGGGGCCGCGAGCAAGGAGGTCGCAACCCTCTACGGGCGATACGTCGTGCCACGCGCCACCCGGGCGGAGATCCTGCGCGTCCTCGCCGACGTGCCCGGCTTCCGCTGGCGCGGGGAGGTCACCGACCGCGCCGGCCGGGGCGGGGTTGCCGTCACCTTCGACGACCGCGAACACGACGCGCAGTCTCTCCTGGTCTTCGATTCCACGACAGGTGAGTTGCTCGCCAACGAACGGCTGACGATGTCGCCGGTGCGGATCAGCTCGTACCAGGTGATCCTCGAAACTGCCTGGACCGATCGGCTCGGCTGACCGCCGAAGGCAGGGCTGGCGATTTCCGGGACCGCTCTTTCGGGAGCGGTCCCGCTGTCGATGTCGACAACCGCTTCAGCTGCGCAAACGTGCGCACCCGTAGCAGATCAATTGCTGTCATGGGTGTTGTCCACAGCCCGCCCGCTTGTCCACAGGCGACACGGTCGGGGAGGTTCGTGGGGCGGATTCCGAGCAGGGTCGGCGGCATACCAGAGCCCGACCGCTGGAGGCCGCGATGCCATCCCGTACCTCCGTCCCGCCGATCCGCCGGCTTCCGCTGGTCGTCACCGGCGACGATGATCTGCTCGATGACGTGCTCCGGCTCGCCGCCGCAGGCGGGACCGAGGTGGAACTCGCCCGCGACCCGGCGGCCGCTCGTACCCGATGGGTTCCCGCGCCGCTGGTGATGCTCGGCATCGACCAGGCGCAGGCATGTCTGCGTGCCCGGTTGCCGCAGCGACCCCGGCTGGTGCTGGTCGGTCGGGCCGGTCAGCTCGACCCCGGTTGGCAGATCGCCGAGCTGGTAGGGGCCGAGTACGTCGCCATGCTGCCCGCCGCGGAATCGTGGCTGGTGGACCGGTTCGCCGAACAGGGCTCGGACGGTCCGGACGGCGTGGGGGCCCGGGTCGTCGCGGTCTTCGGCGGTCGGGGCGGTGCCGGTGCGAGCGTCCTGGCCGGTGGCCTGGCCGTGACCGCCGCGCGGGCCCGGTTACGCACTCTGCTGGTCGACGCCGATCCCCTCGGTGGTGGCCTCGACCTCGTGCTGGGCTGGGAACAGTTGGAAGGGCTGCGGTGGCCGTCGCTCACCGGCGCGGACGGGCGGGTGGACGCCCCGGCGCTGGTGCAGGCCCTGCCCAGTCGAGGTGACCTGGTGGTGCTCTCCTGGGATCGCGGCGAGATGCTGGCCCTGCCGGCGGCGGCGATGGCGGCGACCGTGGACGCCGCCCGGCGTGGGCGGGACTTCGTGGTGGTCGACCTGCCTCGACAGTTGGACGACGCGGCAGTGGTGGCGTTGCAGTCGACCGACCAGGCGTTCGTCGTCGTCCCGGCCGAGCTGCGGGCCACCGCTGCGGCGGCGCGAGTAGTGGCCGCCGCCGCCCCGCACTGCGCGGCGCTCTCGGTGGTGGTGCGCGGGCCCGCCCCCGGTCGGCTACGCGCGGCCGAGGTCGCACGGGCTCTTGGCCTGCCGCTGGCAGGCACGCTGCGTCCCGAGCCGGGGCTGTGCCGAGGGCTGGAACGAGGTGAGGCACCCGCTGCCGCGGGCAAAGGACCTCTTGCCGCACTCTGCCAACGGATCGTCGCCGACCTCACCGGCGTGCCGTCGGCAGGTGCGGCATGACCGGCAGGCCGGAGGACGGCACCCTCGCCGCCCGCGTACGGCAGCGCATCGCCGCCGCCACCACTCCCGTGACGCCGGCGGCGATCGTGTCCGCGGTACGGGCCGAGCCCAACGCCGCGGTGCTCGGCGACACCGCAGTGCTGCGGATCGCCGACCGGGTGCGCGACGACCTCGTCGGCGCCGGCCCGCTGGCTCCGCTGCTCGCCGACCCGGAGGTGACCGACGTCCTGGTCAACGGGACGCGAGTGTGGGTCGACCGTGGTTCGGGGCTGCAACAGGTCGCGGTGCCGGTGGGCTCGGTCGAGGACGTACGCCGGCTGGCGCAGCGGTTGATTGCCAGCGCCGGCCGGAGGCTGGACGACGGATCTCCGTACGCGGATGCGCGGCTTCCCGACGGCACTCGGCTGCACGCCGTGCTGCCGCCGGTGGCGACCGAAGGTCCGTACCTGTCCCTGCGGACCTTTCGGCACCGACCGTTCACCCTCGACGAGCTGGTACGTCAGGGGACGGTGCCTCGGCCTGTGGCACCGCTGCTCGCCGCCGTCGTCGCTGCCCGACTGGCGTACCTGGTGACAGGTGGGACGGGGTCCGGTAAGACGACGCTGCTCAACACGCTGCTGGGCATGGTGCCCGCCACCGAGCGCATCGTGCTGGTGGAGGACGCCGCCGAGCTGCGGCCAGGTCATCCGCACGTGGTGGGGCTCCAGGCGCGTACCGCCAATGTGGAGGGATCGGGCGTCGTCGGCCTGGGCGACCTGGTCCGGCAGGCCCTGCGGATGCGGCCGGACCGCCTGGTGGTCGGGGAGTGCCGGGGTGGTGAGGTGGTCGACCTGCTGGGTGCCCTCAACACCGGCCACGACGGAGGCGCGGGCACGCTGCACGCCAACACCCCGTCCGACGTGCCGGCCCGGCTGGAGGCCCTGGGCATGCTGGGCGGCCTGCCCCGCGCCGCGCTGCACGCCCAGGTCACCGCTGCCCTGCAGGTGCTGTTTCAGGTGCGACGAGGCGACCGGGGGCGTGTCCTGGAGTCGGTCTGCCTGCTGCTGCCGGAGGGGCCTGAGCGCCTGGTGACCGTGGTGCCCGCCTGGGTGCGTGGCAGCGGCCTCGGGTTGGCCGCCCGCGCGCTCGGGGCGCTGCTGCGGGAGCGCGGGGTGGCGGTGCCGCCGATCCTCAGCGAGCCGTGGCCCGGATCGGCAGGCCCGGCATGACCAGCGGGGCGCTGGTGGTGGCGGCGCTGCTCCTGGTGGCCGCTGCCCTGGTGGCGTGGCCGGTGCAGAGCGTCCGAGCCCGCCGACGTCGCGTGTTGGAGACGGGACGCGGGAAGGCCGGGGCCGACCCGGACGAGGCACTGGTGGAGTGGATCCGGGAACTCGGTCGTACACCGGACGGGTCTGTCGACGGAGCCGGCGACTCGCCGACCGTGGGCCGTCCGGTCGGCATCGCCTACCAGCCACAGCCCAGCGTGACATCGGCAGCCCTCGGCTGGCCGGCCCGGGACGCCACCGGGGGACCAGGCTGGCCCGGGGAGCTGGGCGGGCCGGCCGGACCGGGCGGGCCCGTGAGGTCGACTGGTCCGGCGGGCCCGACACGTCCGCCGACCCGCCGGGACCCTCGGCGGCCAGCCGGCACCGCCCGACCGGAGGCCACGGCCTCAGACGCAGGACGTGGGGGCGGCGCGACGGTGGCAGCCATTGCGATCGACGCCGTAGACGTGGTCGACGTCGAGGGCCCAGCGTCATCCGTCGAGCGGCAAGACGTGGCAGCGGGCTCCCGGAGCGCCTTGTCCAGCTCGCAAGGGGCCGAGGGGAGCGGCGATCTTGAGCCCGGTGACCAGCGGACGGCCGACACGATGATCAGCGGGCCGAGCGTCATCGCGGGAGCGCGGACCATGCGGCCGACGGCACGTGTGTTGCCGTTGGCCGGCCTCCTGGCCGGTGGCGTCGGCGCCGTGGTCGGTGGTCCGGTCGCCGCGGTCGCGCTGGCCAGCTACGGCACGGTGGCAGTGCGTGCCGTGCTGCGTTGGCGAACGAACCGAAGCACCGAACAGGTCCGACGACGCGGGCTGGACCAACTCTGCGGCCTCGCTGCGGACCTCCGGGCCGGCCTGCCAGTCCCACACGCGCTCGACGTCGCCGCCGACGGGCCGGACCGGCTTCGTCAGCTGACCTCAGCAGCGGTGCGACTGGCAGACCGGACCGGCGCTCCGCTCGCGGAGCTCGTCGAGCGGATCGAGGCGGACGCTCGGGCGACCGACCGAGGTCTGGCCGCCGCAGCGGCACAGGCGGCCGGCGCCCGAGCCACGGCCTGGTTACTGGCGGCGCTGCCGGTCGGAGGGATCGGGCTCGGGTACGGCATCGGCGTCGACCCGGTGGCGGTGCTCCTGCACAGCAGGGTCGGTGGGGCCTGTGCGGTTCTCGCCGTCGCCCTGCAGGTCGTGGGCCTTCTCTGGGCAGAACGACTGAGCGCGACACCGGGGCGAACCGGATGACGCCCAGGGGCCCGACGAGCCAACGCGGCACAGCGAGTCGACGCAGCTCGACTGGCAAGCGCAGCGCATCCTCGATGCTGCGGCCGGACACGATCCGGCTCGCGGCGGCGCTGGGTGGGCTTGCCGTGGCAGTCGTCGTCGGTGGCTGGTTCGGGATGCTGGGCGCGGTACCGACCGCATTCCTGCTGGATCGTCTCCTGCGGCGGATCGAGTCCCCTAGTGTCCGCAAGCGGCGGCTCCAGGAGGCGGCCGACCTGCCGCTCGCCGCTGATCTTCTCGCTGCGGCAATGCGCGCGGGTGCCCCGGTCGACCGCTCGATTCTGGCCGTAGCCGAGACGCTGGACGGGCCGCTCGCCGGTCGCCTGTCCCGCGTCGGCCGCACGCTCTTGCTCGGCGGTGGCCCGGTGGAGGCGTGGTCCGCGTTGGACGGGATACCCGGTGCGGACCGCTTGACGGCAGCGGCGTTGCGTTCGGCCAACAGCGGTGCTGCCCTGGCCGGGGCGATGACCCGGCTCGCCGACGACCTGCGTGCCGACCGGGCCACCGCCGCCGAGGCGTCCGCACGCCGGGCAGGGGTGCTCATCGTCCTGCCGCTGGGGCTCTGCTTCCTGCCGGCGTTCATTCTCGCCGGCCTGGTGCCGGTGATCGTCGCTGTCCTCGGCGACGTGCTCTGACCACAACGAGAAAGGAAACAGTCATGCGCAAAATGCTCGCCCGCCTGCGCGGGGACGCCGGGATGAACACGGCCGAGTACGCGGTCGGCACGCTCGCGGCGGTCGCCTTCGCCGGCATCCTGTTGAAGGTGTTGACCTCCGGCAACGTCCAGTCGGCGTTGACCGCAGTCATCGACCGGGCACTGAAGTGAGCGGGCGCCGGCAGGCCGGTCGCGGTTCACGGCCTGGCACCTCGGGGCGGACCGGTCGCGGCGGGTGGGGAACCGTTCAATCGGCCGCTCGCGGGGACCGAGGGTCGTTCACCGCCGAACTGGCGGCCGGCCTGCCGGCGCTTCTCCTGCTCCTGCTGGCTGGCCTGACCTCGGTCAACGCCGTCAGCGCACAGGCGAGCTGCCTTCACGCGGCCCGGGAGGCTGCGTTGGCCGCCGCCCGCGGCGAGGACGGCAGCGCTGCGGCGGGGCGCGCGGCACCGCCAGCGGCGGAGGTGTCGGTGTCCGTCGACGGCGGCCGGGTGCGGGCGACGGTGCGCGCGCCCGTCCGCACGCTGGGCGGTCGGCTACCACGGATCACCGTCGTCGCGACCGCCGTCGCCGCCGTGGAACCAGGCGTCGCCGATGGGCACTCGTGATGTGCAGGTCAGTCCGCGTCGGGCGTGGAGCCGACACCGAGCGGGTCGACCAGGGCAGCCCGGACGGGCAGCGGGGCGGTGCGACTGTCGTGCTGCTGGCGATGGGGTTGGTCCTCGTGCTGTTCGGGACGTTCGGCGCTGCCATCGCCGTCGCCGGAATGGCCGATCAGCGGGCGATGGTGGCAGCCGATCTCGGCGCGCTGGCCGGAGCCGCCATGGCGCTCGACGGGGATGTGGCGGCCTGCGCGTCCGCTGCCGACATCGTCGCCCGCAATGCTGGCCGGATGGTCGGCTGTCACCTCGACGGGCTCGATGTGCTGGTGACCGTCGAGGTGGCGTTCGCACCACTTCCCGGACTGACCCGGGTCGCCACATCGACGGCCCGAGCCGGCCCGGTACGCGCCTGAACGCGCAGGCAGTGCTGCTGCGGAAGCCGCCGGGGCAACTCCGCCCGTGCACTCGGGCCCCGATCAGCTTGGGTACCGCTTTGAAGCTGAACCGCATACGACATCAGGCGCGATGCGTTTACGACATCAGCTCCAAAGGGGGGTGCTACCCCGCCCGACCCCAACCGGTGACCGAGCCCGTGACGGCCGCCGATTGAGGGAACGCCAGCGCCAGCGACAGGGGCGGTGGGTGCGCGGGACACCGGGGCGTTCAGGGGGGCGTGCCGCCGCGCGGGCCCGCTGGCCGGGGATCAGGGGCAGGGGCCGTGCCCCGGCCAGCAGCCCGAGAATGTGTGGCCGGATTGATCAGCGGGCCTGGAGCGCGTCGAGGGCGACGGCCATCGCGATGACCAGACGGCGGTCGATCTGGGGGTTCTGCACCTCGACGACGTACTTGTCGCGCAGGCCCCACTTCTTGACCACGGTGAAGACCGGCTGGCCGCCGGCGGTGAAGTCGAAGTGGTACGGCAACCAGGACAGCGAGTCGACGAAGCGGCGCAGCAGTGCCACCGGCATGCTGCGCTCCTGGCCGGTCACCTGCGGAAGGCCGGCCTGCTCGACGTGCCAGGTGGAACGGAGCAGCGACTGGGCGAAGTCCTTGCGGAACAGCCCGATCGGGTTGCCGGCGGCGTCGGTGACGTCGTACGTGGCGCCGAGGTCGAGGCGCTGGCGAGCCTTGAAGCCGAGCAGGGGCTGCTGCTTGGAGTCGTCGGTGTAGATCGTCACCTGCTCCTTGAAGGCGAGGCGCTTCTGCTGCGCGAACGCCAGCAGCTCACCCTCGGTGCCGTCCGCGGCGACGGCCCGGACCTCGTACTGGTTGACCATCATGCGCAGTCGCTGGCGAACGTGGAACTGGTGCTGACCTTGCAAGTTGTCGAGCTGCATCTGATCTCCTCAGGGGGACTGTGCGCCGGAGTCTCGCACAGCTCGACAAACGTCGCGCTCCCCGCCATCGACGAACACCGGATGTCGGGCGGTCGATGAGCTACCCGGCACCCCGCTGCCCGTGTCGGGGAGCCGGGGAGTCTCAGCGGCCGTCAGGGGTGGTCGCGGCGCGCACCGCCCAGGTGTTGAGGACCTGGTGGATCACCCGCAGCCGCTCGTTGATCAGCTCCAGCCGTTCCGCCTGAGCCAGGGCGGCCATCGCCGACCCGAGCGCGATCTGCTGGTCGAGGGTGAGATGGTCCTGGTCGATGGTGTAGAGCAGGTCGACGGTTTCGGCAATCGTGTCGGCCACGGCTTCTCCTCGGGCACGGGGAAATCAACAGCATGGACATCGATGGAAGCGCTCCCATGTCATTGTGCCCAGTGCCGAGCCGATTCATGCAACCGGCTACTCGGGCAGGTTCGCCAACACCACGTCGAGCACCCGGATCGCGTCCGGTTTGGAGAGCGGATTGTTGCCGTTTCCGCACTTCGGTGACTGTACGCAGGACGGGCAGCCGGTCTCGCAACCGCATTCCGCGATCGCGTCCCGTGTCGCCCGCAGCCACGCCGACGCCGTTCCGTACGCCCGCTCGGCGAACCCGGCGCCACCCGGGTGCCCGTCGTAGACGAAGACGGTCGGTGCCTCGGTGTCCGCGTGCACGGCGGTGGAGAGCCCGCCGATGTCCCACCTGTCGCAGGTCGCCATCAGCGGTAGCAGGCCGATCGCGGCGTGTTCGGCGGCGTGCAGCGCACCCGGTACGTCGGCCGACTGGACTCCGGCAAGAGCCAACGACTGCGGTGACAGGGTGAACCAGACCGCCACCGTGCGCAGTTCCCGGGCGGGCAGGTCGAGCGGCCGGGTGTCGATCACTTCGCCGGTGGCGATCCGCCGCCGCTGGTACGACACGACCTGACTGGTCACGTCCACCTCGCCGAGGAACATGCCGACCGGTCCGGCGTCCACGTACGAGCGCACCGACACGACCGACAGGTCGGTGACGTCGCGTGCGTGGGTGGACCAGTCCGGCTCCTCGACGTGCACCAACGCGCAGCCGTCGGCCAGGTCCAGCTCGTCCACCACGTACGAGACGCCCTGGTGCAGGTAGACCGCTCCGGGGTGCAGCAGGAAGTGCGAGGAGCCACCGTCGACCGTGCCCAGCAGCCGCCCGGTCGACGACTCCACCACGGCGATCGGTGCGCCGCCCTCGCCGCGTAGGTCCACCTCGGGGCGTTCCCGGTGCCGCCAGTACCAGCCGGTGGGCCGCTGCCGCAGCGCGCCGGCCGCCACCAACTCGTCGACTGCCTCCTTCGCCCCGTCCCCGAAGAGCACCAGGTCGGCTGGGGTGAGTGGGGCCTCGACAGCGGCGCAGGCGAGCTGTGGTGCCAGCACGTACCGGTTGGCCGGGTCGAGGACCGTCGCCTCCACCGGCGCCCCGAAGATCGCCTCCGGGTGGTGCACCAGGTAGGTGTCCAGCGGGTCGTCCCGGGCCACCAGGACCGCGAGGGCCTCCTGCCCGGAACGCCCGGCGCGGCCCGCCTGCTGCCACAGCGACGCCCGGGTGCCCGGGTAGCCGCAGATCAGCACCGCGTCCAACCCGACCAGGTCCACGCCCAACTCAAGTGCGTTGGTGGAGGCCAGGCCGAGCAGGTCGCCGTGCAGCAGCGCCCGTTCCAACTCGCGCCGCTCCTCGCGCAGGTAGCCACCCCGGTAGGCGGCCACCCGGTCGCCGAGCCCCGGGACCGCGTCGTCCAGCGACCGACGGGCGTTGGCGGCCACGACCTCGGCGCCCTTGCGGGAGCGGACGAACGCGAGTGTGCGTACCCCCTCGGCGACCGTGTCGGCGAGCAGGTCCGCGGTTTCGCGCAGCGCCGACCGGCGGACCTGCCGAAGGTCGTCGTGGTCGCCGGCTGCCTGGCCGGGCACCGAGGAAGAGTCGGGGGGAGCGGCGCCGGAGTCGGGGGGAAGCAGCGGCGGCTCCCAGAGTGCGAAGGTCACCCCGCCACGCGGCGACGCGTCCTCGGTGACAGCCGTCACCGGCAGCCCGGTCAGCCGTCCGGCTGCGGTGGCCGGGTCACCGGAGGTCGCGGAGGCGAGGACGAAGACCGGGGTGGCCCCGAACCGGGCGCACTGCCGGCGAAGCCGACGCAGCACGTGCGCCACGTGCGAGCCGAACACCCCACGGTAGGTGTGGCATTCGTCGATCACCACGTACGCGAGGCGACGCAGGAAACCGGACCACTGGGCATGCCCCGGCAGGATGCCGTGGTGCAGCATGTCCGGGTTGGTCAGCACGAACCGGGAGTGCCGGCGGATCCACTCCCGCTCGGCGCGCGGAGTGTCCCCGTCGTAGCAGGCGGGGCGTACCCCCTCCAGTTCCAGCGCGGCGACGGCCCGCAGCTGGTCGGCGGCGAGGGCCTTGGTCGGTGCCAGGTAGAGCACCGTGGCCCGGGGGTCGGCGAGCAGGGTGGCCAGGGCCGGGAGCTGGTACGCCAGCGACTTGCCGGATGCGGTGCCGGTGGCGACCACCACATGGTCGCCCTCGTACGCCAGGGTGGCCGCCTGGGCCTGGTGCTGCCACGGCGCGACCACGCCACGCCGGGTGAACGCGGCGCGGAGCTCCGCTGGTGCCCAGGACGGCCAGGGCGCGGGCACCCCGGCGCGTGCCGGCACCCGTTCCACGTGGGTGACCGGGTCTCCGGCGCCTCGGGCGCGTAGCCGGCGCAGCAGGTCGGCCGGCGCTGGCCCCGGGCCGTGACCAGCGGATACGGTGGCCGGCGACGACGACTCCAGGTCGTGGCGCGGCGTGGGACGCGCAGCGCTGAAGTCGTTGGTGGTCACGCCCTGCACTCTCGCACTGGTGTTCGGAGATGAAAAGTCGGACACCGGGGTAAGGGGAAGCTTCCGCTGGCGTTCGCAGGCCGTGCCGGCGGTAGTGGTTAGATGCCCACGAGAGTTTACGGCTCTGGCGAGGAGGACCGATGGAGCTGTCGCTGGCGACGCGCACCGTGGGTGAGCACACGGTGCTCGAGGTCGGTGGTGAGGTGGACGTCTACACCGCGCCCCGACTCCGCGAACGACTCCTCGAGTTGATCGACGGTGGCGCCCGTCACGTGGTGGTCGACCTCGGTCGGGTGGACTTCCTCGACTCCACCGGGCTGGGCGTGCTGGTCGGCGCGCTCAAGCGGCTCCGGTCGGCCGGCGGTTCGTTCGCGCTGGTCTGTGACAAGGAGCCGTTGCTCAAGATCTTCCGGATCACCGCACTGGACCAGGTGTTCCCGCTGCACCCGACGGTCGACGCGGCGATCAGCGCCGACCCGGCGGGCGCCGGCGCGTGATGGCGACAGTCAAGCTCTCGTTCTCGCCCGCCCCGGTGCACGTGCGCACCGCCCGGTTGGTCGGCGTCGCCGTCGCCCGGCGTGCCGGGGTCCGGGAGGACCTGCTGGACGAGGTGCGCCTGGCCATCGGCGAGGCGTGCACCCGGGCGGTGGCCCTGCACCGGCAGTACGGCCTCGCCGACCCGGTGCTGGTGGAGATGTCCGACGGTGGCTCGTACGCGGTGCGGGTGGTGGACCGGGCGCCGATCGAGGCGGGCATCGGTCTGACCGCGTTGCCGCCGGACGAGCTGGCCAACGAGTCGCTCACCGACGAGGCGCTGACCACCGGCGTCGGCTTCGCGCTGCTCGCCGGGTTCGTCGAGGACCTTCAGGTGCGCCCGGTCGACGAGGGCATCGGCACCGAGGTGCGGATGGTGTGGCCGGTCGGCCGCTGACCCAGTTCCGCTGCGTAGGCCGCGTCCCCTGCTGGGGATGCGGCCTTCTTTGCATGGATCGGGCCCTATATCAGATTTCGTTTCATAACACAGCGACGAAGATCATCGCGACACGGTGCCACCTGGGTGTGACCTCCAACACTGCGGAGGGCTACAGTACCCGGGTTGTCAGCAAGTGACCCATCCCGCAGCCAGCGGGTATGGGTGTTCATCGCTGGTCCGCTGGTGGGTTGGCGCGCGCTTGCGAGTCCGCATCCAGGCGTCGGTCAGTGCGTCTCCACTCACCGGCGCGATTGTTCGGTAACAGGAGGACACAGATGTCCGAGACCTTGGCCGCCGACGGCGGCGGGCTTTCCCTTACCGGAAGCAATGTCACCTACGTCGTCATCGCCGCGGTTGTCGCGCTGGTGGCGCTCGGTTTCGCTGCCGCCCTGACGAAAACGGTGCTGGCCGCTGGTAAGGGCACCGAGAAAATGCAGGAGATCTCGGGGGCCGTCCAGGAGGGCGCCTCGGCCTACCTGCTCCGCCAGTTCCGTACCCTGGCGATCTTCGTGGTCGTCGCGGTGGTGCTGCTCTTCCTGCTGCCGGTGCACGACACCGACGGCAGTGAGTTGGCAGTGAAGATCGGCCGGTCGGCGTTCTTCGTGGTTGGCGCGCTGTTCAGCGCGTTCATCGGTGGTGCCGGCATGTGGTTGGCCACCCGCGCCAACCTGCGGGTTGCCGCCGCCGCGAGAGAGCGCGAAGGTGGCCGCGAGGCCGCCATGAAGATCGCGTTCCGGACCGGTGGTGTCGTCGGCTTCCTCACCGTCGGCCTCGGCCTCTTCGGCGCCGCGCTCGTCGTCCTCGTCTACCGGGGTGACGCGCCGACCGTGCTGGAAGGCTTCGGCTTCGGTGCCGCGCTGCTCGCGATGTTCATGCGGGTCGGCGGCGGCATCTTCACCAAGGCCGCCGACGTCGGCGCCGACCTGGTCGGAAAGGTCGAGCAGGGCATCCCCGAGGACGACCCGCGCAACGCCGCCACCATCGCTGACAACGTCGGCGACAACGTCGGTGACTGCGCCGGCATGGCCGCCGACCTGTTCGAGTCGTACGCGGTGACGCTGGTCGCCGCGCTGATCCTCGGCCGCGCCGCCTTCGGCGAGGAGGGCCTGGTCTTCCCGCTGATCATCTCCACCATCGGCGTGCTGATCGCGATCGTCGGCGTTTTCATCACCCGGCTGCGGGCTTCCGACCGCAGTGGTCTGACCGCCATCAACCGTGCCTTCTACCTGTCGGCGGTGCTCTCCGCGGTGCTGGTGGCGATCGCCGCCTACGCGTACCTCCCGGCGACCTTCGGCGAGTTCGACAGTGGACTGACCGACGCGCCCGGCAACCCGCGACTGGTGGCCATCGGCGCGGTCGTGATCGGTATCGTGCTGGCCGCCGCGATCCAGGCGTTGACCGGCTACTTCACCGAGACCAACAGGCGACCGGTGCAGGACATCGGCAAGAGCTCGCAGACCGGCGCCGCCACCGTCATCCTGGCCGGCATCAGCATCGGCCTGGAGTCGGCGGTCTACTCGGCGCTGCTCATCGGCGCAGGCGTCTTCGGCGCCTTCCTGCTCGGCGGCAGCTCCATCACGCTGTCGCTGTTCGCGGTGGCGCTGGCCGGCACCGGCCTGCTCACCACTGTCGGCGTGATCGTGGCGATGGACACCTTCGGGCCGATCTCCGACAACGCCCAGGGCATCGCCGAGATGTCCGGTGACATCGACGAGCACGGCGCGCGCACGCTGACCGAGCTGGACGCGGTCGGCAACACCACCAAGGCGATCACCAAGGGCATCGCGATCGCCACGGCCGTGCTCGCCGCGACCGCGCTGTTTGGCTCGTACACCGACACGCTCAGCAGCGCGTACGCGACCGCCGGTGTGAACGACGTCGGCAACGAGATCCTCAACGCGCTGAACGTGGCGAACCCGCGCAACCTGGTCGGCCTGATCATCGGTGCGGCGGTGGTCTTCCTCTTCTCCGGTCTGGCCATCAACGCGGTGTCCCGCTCGGCCGGTGCCGTGGTGATGGAGGTCCGCCGGCAGTTCCGTGAGCTGCCCGGCATCATGGACCGCACCCAGCGCCCGGAGTACGGCAAGGTCGTCGACATCTGCACCCGGGACGCGCAGCGCGAGCTGATGACCCCCGGTCTGCTCGCCATCCTGGCGCCGATCGCTGTCGGCTTCGGCCTCGGGCCGGGCGCGCTCGCGGCGTACCTGGCCGGTGCGATCGGTGCCGGCACGCTGATGGCGGTGTTCCTGTCCAACTCCGGTGGGGCCTGGGACAACGCCAAGAAGCTGGTCGAGGACGGCGCGTACGGCG
The DNA here is from genome assembly GCF_053592955.1 of Micromonospora sp. NPDC002411. Classification (NCBI taxonomy): domain Bacteria; kingdom Bacillati; phylum Actinomycetota; class Actinomycetes; order Micromonosporales; family Micromonosporaceae; genus Micromonospora; species Micromonospora sp. NPDC002411. The sequence continues at coordinate 20,428 of NZ_JBSFBM010000084.1, forward strand.
GCAAGGGCTCCGAGTCGCACGCCGCCACGGTCATCGGCGACACCGTCGGTGACCCGTTCAAGGACACCGCCGGCCCGGCGATCAACCCGCTGATCAAGGTGATGAACCTGGTCTCGCTGCTGATCGCACCCGCCGTGGTGGCCTGGAGCGTCGGCGACGACCGCAACGTCGGCCTGCGGATCGGCATCGCCCTGGTGGCGACGCTGATCATCGTGGCGTCGGTGGTGTTCAGCAAGCGCAAGGGCATCGCGATGTCCGACTCCGACGCCGACGGCAACACCGGCGCGGGCAGCACCGACCACCGGCCGGAGACGGTCAACGCCTCCCGATACGTTCCTCCAAGGCGACTTGCAGGCGCTCCGGGTCGCTCCAACGGATAATGTCCTTTGTATAGTGTGGGGCAAGTTCGCCGTAGATCA
>NZ_JBSFBM010000085.1:0-20755 GCF_053592955.1 Micromonospora sp. NPDC002411
GGTGCCCGGCGAGCCCTACCTGTCGCCGCCCGCGCCACCGGAGGGCTATCTGGGTGTGGCGCGCCGGGCCGAGCCCGGCCCGCTGCGGATCGGCCGGTTCACCACGCCGATGCTCGCCGACGAGCCGGTGCACCCCGACTGCGTGGCCGCCGTGGACTCCGCCGCCGCGCTGCTCGCCGCGGCCGGGCACGAGGTGGTCGAGGTCCCGCCGCCGCTCACGCCGGCGGTGTGGCCGCTTTTCGAGATCCTCTGGTACGTGTTGGCGCTCTCCCCGGTGCCGCCGCAACGGGAGGCGGAGCTGCTGCCGTTGACGCGGCTGATGCGCGCCCGGGGTGCCGAGATCAGCGCCGGCACGCTCGCCGCCACCCTGGGGGAGTTGCAGGCGCAGGTCCGCCTCGGCGCCCGCCGCACGGCCGGGGTCGATCTGCTGCTCTGTCCCACCCTGGCCGCCCCTCAGGCGCCTGTGGGCTGGTTCACCGCCGATGGTGACCCGGCGGCCGACTTCGACAGGCAACGCCGCTTCTCGCCCTACTGCGCCGTCTTCAACGTCACCGGCGATCCCTCCGTCTCCCTGCCGGTGGGCAGCACGACCGATGGACTGCCCGTCGGGGTGCTGCTCACGGGCCGGTACGGTGACGACGCGCGGCTGATCGCGACCGCTGCGCAACTGGAGAACTCAAGTGACGGATGGGATCGGCACCCCGCAATCTGGCGGGCCGCCGACTCCGCTAACGTGAATGGTGACGGCGTCGGGTGGCCGGCATCATGATCGTCCATTCGACCCGGCTGTTCGAGGTCGTCCTTCTTCCGCCTGGGGGCGTTGGGATTGTCTGTTACCGAGACGTTGCTGGTCTTCGTCGGCATCCCGCTGGCCGCGGTGCTGGTCATCACTGGTCTCACCTACGCCGGCAGCCGTGGTGGTGCCACCACCGGCGGGGGTGGCACCAAGCGCTACCGCCCGGGCCGGCCCTTCGACTTCACTCCGGTCTGGTTCCTGGGCCGCCCGGAGCAGCTGGCCGACTCGGCCGGCACCGCGCTGACGGCGGGGGCGCAGGCGCCCGCGCTGACCAGCCGCAAGCTTGAGCAGGCCAGCGTCGAGGCGCCGGCCGGTGGAACCGGAGGCGCAAGTGACCGTTGGTGAGAAGCAGACCGGGTCGGAGAATCCGCCCGAGGTGCTGGACGGGCCCTTCTCGACCCGCCAGTTGCTGCGCATCGACGAGGCGTTGCGCCTCGCCGACCAGGGCACCGGCCTGGTCTTCTCGGTCTTCGTCGGTGGTCTCGACGAGCCCGTCCGGGAGCACGCCCAGCGGCTGCACCGCCAGCTCGCCGACCCCGACAAGTCGGTGCTGATCGCGGTGTCGCCCAACCAGCGTCAGCTGGAGATCATCACCGGGCGGTACGCCCGCAAGCGCATCCCGGACACGTACGCGAAGCTCGCTGCGCTCTCCATGGCCGGCGCGTTCAGCGGCGGCGACCTGGCCGGCGGCATCATCAACGGCCTCGACCAGCTCGCCAGCCACGCCGGCAAGGGCTGAGCCCCTCCTCCTACGACGAAGCCCGGCCCACTGGAAAGCGGGCCGGGCTTCTCGCGTTCAGCGGGGCCAGGCGCTCGGCTCCAACCTCATCGTCCACGGCTCATCCACGGTCACCGCGTCGTCCGGCCCGACGGTGCCCAGCAACTCGTAATGGTCGCCCTTGCCGAGCCGGTAGCGGTAAATCACCGGACCGAAGTCGCCCCGCTCCACTCGCCAGTAGTGCGAAATGCCTGCCTCGGCGTAGAGAGCAGGTTTGGTGAAGCGGTCGTGGCGACGGCTCCCGGTGGACTCGACTTCCAGGACGAGCTCGATGTTCGACGGTTCTGCCCACATCCGCCCGCGCGCTGCGCTTGGTCGCAACACGGTCAGATCGGGGATGAGATTCCCGCCGGGGACCTGCACCCCGATCTCTCGGATCACGCGCCAACCAGCCGGAGCCGCCTGACGGATCGCCATCCGGATCTCGTCGGCCAGCTCATGGTGCTCTGGACCGGCTGGTGGTGTCACGTGCAGGCTGCCGTCGATGATCTCGTAGCGGTTACCGTCCTCAGGCAGGTCGGACAGGTCCTGCTCGCGCCAGCCCCGCTCCGGGGGTTGCCATTGGTAGGTCGGCTGTGCCATCGCGTCCACCTCCTTCCGCAACCATAACGGCCCGGGCCGGCGTGAGCTCTCAGCCCACACCGGCCCGGGCCGTGTACTCGCTGGTCAGCTCTGCTGGGCGTCCTTCGCGCGGGCCTTCAACGCCCGCACCACACCATCGCGACCCTCGGCGACCAACCGGCGCAGCGGGCCGGGGTGCCCGTCGCCGGCCAGCCACGCGTCGGTGGCCGCCACAGTGTCGTCCTCCACCAGGTAGGTCGGGTACGCCAACTGCGCGAACTCCTGCGCCGGCTCGCTGTCCCGAGTGGCCCACACCTGTGCGACGGTCGCGAAGTACCGCTCCCGGTACGGGGCGATCAGCTCCACCTGCGTCGGGTGCGCGAAGCCCTGCAACAGCGCCCGGTGCCGCCAGTTCGGCAACGCGTCGGGGCCGGTCAGCAGCGCCCACAGGGCGGCCTTGTTCTCCGCCGTCGGCACCAGAGCCTGGGCGTACGCGGCCTCCCGCTCACCGCTGGCGGTGCGGTCGCCGGCCAGCTCCGCCTCGATCTCGGCGGCACCCGCCGCGCCGTTCGCCACCAGGGCGGCGAGGACCGACCACCGCAACTCGGTGTCCACGGTCAGCCCGGCCGGGATTCCGGTGCCGTCCAGCCAACCCCGCAACGTGGCCAGATCCTCCTCCGAGCGCGCCGCCGAGGTGAACGCGCGAGCCCAGGCGATCTGGAAACCGCTGCCCGGCTCGGCGTTGGCGAGCGCGTCCCGGGCGGTCCGGGCCAGGTCGGCCCAGCCGGTCGGCGCCCAGGCCGGGTCGGCGTACACGGTGAGCGTGGTGGTCGCCTGCCGCAGGGTGGCGGTGACCAGGTTGATGTCGGTCTCGGCGGGCAGCCCGCTCAGCGTCAGCGCCACGTAGTCGCGGGCGGACAGCTCCGCGTCGCGGGTCATGTCCCACGCGGCGGTCCAGCACAGCGCCCGGGCCAGCGACGACTCGAAGCCACCGATGTGCTGCACCACTGTCGCCATCGAACGCTCGTCGAGGCGCAGCTTGGTGTAGCTCAGGTCGTCGTCGTTGAGCAGCAGCACGTCGGCGGCGCGCACACCGCGCAGCTCGGCGAGGTCGGTCCGCTCGCCGGTCACGTCCACCTCGTACCGCTCACGGCGGACCAGCCGCCCGTCGGTCAGGTCGTAGAGACCCACGCCGATCCGGTGCGTCCGCAGCGTCGGGTACGCGGTCGGCGCCTCCTGCAGGACCGCCACCTGCTCGTATGTGCCGTCCGCGCCGATGGTCACCTCGGGGCGCAACGTGTTGACCTGCGCGGTCTCCAGCCACTGCGCCGCGAACTTGCGCAGCTCCCGGCCGGAGGCCGCCTCCAACTCGGTGAGCAGGTCGTCGAAGGTGGCGTTGCCCCAGGCGTGCTTGCCGAAGTAGGCCCGCAACCCGGCGACGAACGGCTCCTCACCCACGTACGCGACAAGCTGCTTGAGCACGCTCGCGCCCTTGGCGTAGGTGATGCCGTCGAAGTTGACCTCGACGGCCTCCATGTCCGGCATCTCGGTGTAGACCGGGTGCGTGGAGGAGAGCTGGTCCTGCCGGTAGCCCCAGTTCTTCCGAATGGACAGGAACGTCGTCCACGCCTCGGTGAACCGGGTGGCGTTGGTGTTGCACCAGTGGCTGGCCCACTCGGCGAACGACTCGTTGAGCCACAGGTCGTTCCACCAGCGCATGGTGACCAGGTCACCGAACCACATGTGGGCCAGCTCGTGCAGGATCGTGTTGGCCCGCTGCTCGTACTCGAAGTCGGTGACCTGCGAGCGGAACAGGTAGTGCGACTCGGCGTGGGTGACGCAGCCGAAGTTCTCCATCGCGCCGGCGTTGAAGTCGGGCACCCAGAGCTGGTCGTACTTCGGCAGCGGGTAGCGCACACCGAACTTCTCGTGGAAGAAGTCGAAGCCCTGCTTGGTGACCAGGAACAGGTCGTCGGAGTCGAGGTAACGCGCCATCGACGCGCGGCAGAACACGCCCAGGTCGATGCCGTCGTGGCTGTCCCGCACCTCGTGGTACGGCCCGGCGCACATCGCCGTGATGTAGGTGCTCATCCGCGGCGACTCGGCGAAGTGGAGCGTCTTGAGCGCCTCACCCGCCGGCTCCTCCCGCTGCACCGGCATGTTGGACACCGCCCGCCAGTGCGCCGGCACCGTGGCATGCCAGGTGTAGACGCTCTTCAGGTCAGGCTGGTCGAAGCAGGCGAACACCCGCTGCGCGTCGGCGGTCTCGAACTGGCTGTAGAGGTACGTCTCGCCGTCCACCGGGTCGACAGTGCGGTGCAGCCCCTGACCGCTGTTGGAGTAGGCGAAGTCTGCGTCGACCACCAACGTGTTGTCGCTGTCCAATCCGGACAGCACCAGGCCCTTCTCGGCCGACCACTCGGAGAGGTCGACCGGGGTGCCGTTCAGCGTCGCGGACCGCACCGAGTCGGCGGCCAACTCGATGAACGTGCTCGCACCTGGTTCTGAACAGCGGAAGCGAACCTCGGTGACGGACCGGAACGTACGGCCGTCCGCCGCCAGCACGGCGCTCGACAGGTCCAGCCTGATGTCGTACCCCGTCACGTTGAGCAGGCGGGCCCGCTCGGTCGCCTCCACCTGCGTCAGGTTGCGCACTCCCGGCACTGTTCGTCTCCATCCCACTTCACGCCGACGCCCGGCGGCGTCCGTCTCCCAGCCACTCGTGACAGCTGGCCCGATTCGAGTCTTCCACGTACGGGCAGCCCGCGGTGGCCGAGGTCACGCTCTCATTCGGGTGCCGCTCGACGTGCCGTGGGGTGAAGATTCCGGTGAGACGCCGGAGCGCCGGCGCCCCTGTTGAGAAGGGACCTCACCGTGACCGATCGCGTCACCGCAGACATGTGGTTCGACCCGGCCTGCCCGTGGGCGTGGATCACGTCCCGCTGGCTGCTCGAGGTCGAGCAGGTCCGGGACGTGGACATCCGTTTCCACGTGATGAGCCTCGCTGTGCTCAACGACGGCCGGGACGAGCTGCCCGAGGAGTACAAGTCCTTCCTTCGCACCGCCTGGGGCCCGGTCCGGGTCTGCATCGCCGCCGAGCAGCGGTACGGCAACGACGTCCTGCGCCCGCTCTACACCGCGCTCGGCACCCGGATCCACCTCGGCAAGGAGGAGCGGCAGCGTGAGTTGTACGTCGCCGCGCTGACCGACGCCGGCCTGGACCCGGCCCTGGCCGACGCCGCCGACAGCACCGACTTCGACGAGGCGTTGCGGGCCAGCCACGAGGCGGGAATGCGCCCGGTCGGCCAGGACGTCGGCACGCCAGTCGTGCACGCGCCCGGCCCGGACGGCAGCCCTGTCGCGTTCTTCGGTCCGGTGATCACCCCGGCGCCGAAGGGGGAGGCCGCCGGTCGGCTCTGGGACGGCGTCCTGCTGGTCGCCGGCACGCCCGGCTTCTACGAGCTGAAGCGCACCCGCGAGCAGGGCCCGATCTTCGACTGAGCGATGCGGAAGGGCCCCGGTCGGCGCTCGGCGCTGACCGGGGCCCTTTCCCGTACGCTCCCGGGCGTGTCGGGTCGCCGCCTCGCCCGTCCCGTCACCGGGAGACCGCTGCGCTCGTTGGCCTGCATGTCCGCCGCAGCGACCCGCAGGGTCGCAAGCCGCAGTCCGTGGAGGCAATCCCGATGGCCAAGCACCGTGCGTCCGGTGACGATCAGTTGACCCGCCCGGGGGTGATCGACAATTCCGGACCGGCCTACTGGTCGGTCGACGACTCCCGCTGGCCGGCGGTCCGTCCGGACCTGCCCGCCCACCTGGTCGATCTCCTCGCACCGCCCATCGTGGTGGGCGTGGCCCGGGTGCCGGTGACCTCCCGCCTCACACCGCCCGCCCCGGCCGACCCGCTGCCGGCAGCCGCCGACTCGGTGCCGGATCTGCTGGATCTGCCGGCCCTGCCGGCACTGGCGGCGCCGGCGGAACCCGCGCCCCCACCCCCGGCGCCGGCCGCGCCGCGCCCGGTGCCGACGCCGCCGCTGAACCCGCGGCCCGTCCCGTCACCACCCCCGGACCGTCCCGTGCCGGGGCCGCCCGCCTCGCCTCGCCGCAGCGTGAACAGCGGACCCGTCGGAACCGTTCGACGGGGCAACAACGGGCCGGTGAGCGCGGGTCGACACCGTCGGGGCGTGTCCGACCGCGCCGGCTGACCGCCGCGCCGGGCCTGCTGCTTTCATCTGGTGGACGCCCTGCGGGTCCCCGTCGGCGGCGACATCGTCGCCGGTAGCGTCACGGGTATGACGGTCGTGCATCCGATCACCCGGGCGTGGGTCACCACTGGTGGCACCGGCGCGCAGAACTACGACGAGTTCGCCGACGACGCGGAGATCACCGCGATCATCGAGTCGAACCCGCACAGTGCCCTCGGCATCGAGATGCCGCACCGCGCTCCGCAGAGCCTGGGCAGGTCGTTCCTCGACGCGCTGCCGGACGCGGTCTCCCGCCTCGCCGAGGCCAAGGCGGACGGCAGCTACACCCCCGCCGAGCAGGTGGTGGTGCTCTACCGGATCACCGCAGCCGGAGAGGAGCCCGCGTACGGGCTGTTCGCGATGGTGGACACCGACCAGATCTCCACCCGGGCCGACGAGCCGGGCCTGGTCATCCGCAACGAGGACGTGTTCATCGCCAAGGTGCGCGAGCGGGTGGCACTGGCCGAGGCGCTGGGTCACCTGCTCTCACCCGTACTCCTGCTGCAGACCGGGCGTGGCGACGAGCTGCACGCCGCGCTCGCGACGGCGACCGAGACGGCCGGCGCGCCCGCCGCGACGGACACCGACCAGGCCGGCCGCACGCACGCCATCTGGTTGCTCGGCCCCGGCCCCGAGCAGACCGCGCTGACCGACCTCGCCGGTGGCGGAGAGCTGGTCGTGGCCGACGGCAACCATCGCAGCCTGGCCGCCCAGACCGGCGGGCTGACCCGCTTCCTGGCCGTGGTCACCACCCCCGCGTCGGTGGCCATCCAGCCCTACAACCGGCTGGTCAGCGAGCTGACCACGACGCCGGCCGAGCTGCTCGACCGGCTGCGGGCCGCGGGCGCCGCTGTCGAGCCGATCGACGGCCCGGTCGAGGTCCCGACGGACGGCGGCACCGTGCACCTCCGCCTCGACGGCCAGGGGTACGCGGTGCGCCTGCCGGCCACGGCCTCCGCCCGTCTGGAGAACCTGGACCACGCCCTGGTCGAGCGGTTGCTGCTGCGCGACGCGCTCGGTCTGGACCCGGGCGACAAGCGGATCACCTACGTCGGCGGTGACTACCCGGCGAGCTGGCTCACCGGTGAGGTCGACGCCGCCCGGGCCGCGCTGGCCATCCTGATCGCGCCGGTGACCGTGGCGGACTTCGTCGCGGTGAACCTGGCCCGGGAGAAGATGCCCCGCAAGAGCACCTGGTTCACCCCGAAGGCGCGCGGCGGTCTGGTCGTCGCCGAGCTGCCGCGCTGAGTGGCCCACCGCACGACCGTGTGACGAACCCGGCTCTCCGACGCCGCCGCTGCGACGTCGGAGAGCGCGGCCTGACAGACTGCCCGGTATGCGCGTCTACCTGGGATCCGATCACGCCGGTTTCGAGTTGAAGGTGCACCTCGCCAATCACCTGGCCAAGCAGGGGTACGAGGTGATCGACGTCGGCCCGCACGCCTACGACCCGGACGACGACTACCCGACGTTCTGCCTGCACACGGGCACCCAGGTGGTGGCCGACGAGACGGGCCTCGGCGTGGTCATCGGCGGGTCCGGCAACGGTGAGCAGATCGCCGCGAACAAGGTCGCCGGGGTCCGGGCCGCGCTGGCCTGGAGCGTGGAGACCGCTCAGCTGGCCCGCCAGCACAACGACGCCAACGTGGTAGCGGTCGGCGCCCGGCAGCACACGCTGGACGAGGCCACCGGCATCGTCGAGGCGTTCCTGAACACGCCGTTCTCCGGCAACGAGCGGCACGCCCGTCGGATCGCCCAGGTGGCCGAGTACGAGCAGACCCGACAGCTGCCCGACCTGCCCTGAGCCGGGGCGGTCAGCGCGGCGAGCGGGGCAGCTCCTCGCGGGGTACCCAGTTACGTCGGACGACCACCACCCGGGCCTCCGCCTCGGCCAGGTCGTCCTCGGTCGGTCGGGCCGCGTCCCGGGCTCGCAGGGCGGCGCTCAGCCCCACCTGGGACGAGCCCGAACCGACCAGCCCGCGTAGCCCTCGCTCGCCGTCGCGGTCGTCGCCGCCCGGGCCCCTGCGGCGCGGCGGCGGGTCGTCCCCGTCGTGTACCCCGGCGGTGCTGGCCGTCGGGGTGTCGGCGCCACGTCCGGCCGTGTCGGAGTCGGGGTGGTGGCGTAGCCGTCGCCGCCGTCGGTCCGGGTCACCCATCAGCCGACCGTACCCTGCCCGCTGTGGGATCGGGCACCGTCGGGTCGTCCTGTGTCTCGGGCGGGGTCGGCGACCGATTTGCCGGGTGGCTACCCTCGGAATCAGGCGGTGGTGATGCCGTCGGTCAGGGGGAGGACAAGATGGCAGACCAGACGCAGCCGTGGGCCGAGCGGACCGTGGAGGTGCCGCCGCAGGCCGGCGTCGGGGTGCCGCCGCAGCGGGACGGGTTCCGCCGGGGCGTGGCGCCGGTCGGTCAGCCGCGCACCCCGCGGACCGAGCCGTTCCCGGTGGTCGAGCAGGAGCCGACCGGCACCGGCTGGCCCGGTGGGCCGGTTCCTCGCCAGTCGCTGAGCTCACGGATGGCGCAGCTGCGTCGCGGCGGTGAGTGGAGTGCGGCGGCCGGGCTCTTCGCGTTCGTCTGCTGGGGGATCTGGGCGCTCTCCGGTCAGGGTGACCTCAGCGGCCCGGTGCTGGTGCTGGTGCTCAGCCTGTTGGTGGCGGTCGGCCTGTTCTCCCTGTCCCGGCTGGTCGGCCGGGTGGTGCTGGAACGGCAGATGGGTCGGGTCCGGCGCAGCGCCCGAGGCGCGCACCTGGCGACGGCGGTGTTCCTCGCCGGCCTCGGTGTGGCCTGGCTCCAGCAGACCGCGTGGGTCGTCTCCGCCTGGAACTGGATCTCCTCGAACTGATCCGGAGCGCGTACGGGCGGGTCGACTCGGAGCCGACCCGCCCGTACGCCCGGTCGCGGCACGCCGCGACACCGGTCGTCTCCCCACCAGGCACTGTCGCTGCTTACCCGGCCGGCCACGGTTCATCCGTGGCCGGCCGGTGCGTCTGGTACTCCGTTCGTGGCGGCCTGGCGCCGCTGAGGGATCAGCCGGCGGGTTGGGCGACGGCGTAGTCGCGGGCCACCCGCACCAGCTCGACCAGCCCGCCCGCGTACTCCTGCGACTCGCCGTGCGCCTCGTCGAACGGCGGCTGGAAGCCGACTCCCTCCCACTGGCCGGTGGCCGGGTTCCACCGGTCGTTGCCGACCTCGAAGTCCCAGGCGAAGATGCCCAGCTCGTAGTAGAGCTGGTCGGCCGAGTTGCCGGCGGCGGAGTAGAGCACGTCGGCCACCGGCCCGGTCTGCGACGGCCAGGTGACGGTGCCACGCTCCTGCGCGATGGCACCGACGATCCGCCGGGCGCTGTCGAGGAACAGCGTCGACTCGTCGATCGACGGCCGGGGCAGGGTGACCCTGCCGTCGGCCCGGTACGCCCCCGGCGGCCACATGAAGTACCCGCCGTAGGAGTGCACGTTCATCGCGAACTTGATGTTCGGGTGGTCCTGCGCGAGCGCGATCACGTTGCGGCTCTCCGCCTCGGACAGCTCGGCCGTGCCCGCGTAGTTGCCGGAAAGGCAGTTGGCGCTGGCGCCGACGTAGCCGTCGAAGTACGAACCGACTGTGTAGTTGCGGTTGATGTCGACGCCCCACGAGGTGCGGTTCTTCGGGTCGAGGGCCGGCCCGGTGCAGTGGTTGACCAGGTTCTTGCGCTGGAAGTTGAAGTCGTTGAACGAGTAGTTCGCGCCGTCGGGGTTGACCGTCGGGATGACGAAGATGTCGACCTGCTCCAGCAGCTCACGGGTGGCCGGGTCGGTCCGCGCGTTGGCCAGCATCCGCTCGGCGAACTCCAACGTCACAAGCGGAGTGGCCCACTCCCGGGCATGCTCCTGGGAGTACGCGAGCACACCCACCCGGGAGCCGTCCCGGTGGACGCCGAGGCGCAGCGCCTGCACCGTCCACGGCCGGGCCGGCACCTCGGTGCCCTGCAGACCGTCGTCGAGTCGGACCGGACCGGCGACGGGCATCGGCAGCCCGGTCGAGCCGTCCTCGACAGTGGCCCGGAACCGGTCCGGTTGGCGCGCGTTGATCGCCGCGGCGACCTCGTCGGTGGTGCTCACCGTCTTGCCCCCGGTGTCGGTGGCCAGCGACACGGTCAGGACGCGGTCGCGGTAGCCGACGGTCAGCGGCCGGTTCGGACGACCCGGGTCGACGGTGCGCACCTGCACACCGTTCATACCCTGGTCGCCGAAGCGCACCGAGTCCACGACCACGGCGGCGACCGCCGGGTCACCGAGGTACGCGGCGGCGGTACGTCGGTACCCCTGGGTCTTGTTCGGCAGGTCGATCACGTCGACCAGGTCCCGGTACTGGCGGGCCAGCCGCTTGATCCGTGACTGGATGTCCACCGGCGTCAGGTACGCGTCGATGAAGTCCTTCTGGTAGCCGACAGGCACCGGCGGCGGGGTGGCGTTGGGCCAGAGCGTCGGCGTGATCGCCCGACTGACCCCGCCGAGGCTGGAGGTGGCCGTCAGCTGGACTGGTCGACCGGGCACCGGCTGGGGGAGCGCGTAGTGGTACTGGTACTCGCCGGAGTCCTCGAAGCGGTAGAGCGGGAACGAGCCGGTCGCCCCGTCCGCCGTCCGCCAGTTGACGGTGATCTCCACGTCCGGGTCGTCGGTGGCGGTGGTGGCCACCTGCGCCTGGAGGAACGTCTGGCCGGTCGTGGTCCACCAGTACGCCTGCTGGACGTGGAGGGTGTCAGTGTTGGTGGCGGTGCGCTGGCCGGCCGGAGCGCGTAGTCCGGTGGCGGTGCGGGCCTGCGCCGCGCGGACGCTCTCGGCGTAGTTTCGGCTGCCGTCCCCGGCACGCTGCACGATCTGTATCGCCGTGGCGCCCTGCGCGGTCAGGTCGGCGAGTTGTGTGCCGCTCAGCACGAGGTCGGCGAGGATCCGTCCGTCCCGCGTGCGGGGCCGGTTGGCCAGGTCCGCGCCGGTGGCGACCAGCCGGTCGAGCTGCGCCTGATCGCGTAGCTGCACCCGGACCACTGCGGTTTCGGTGGCGCTCACTGTGATCGGTGGGGCGGGGTCGGCTGGCGCCGCGGTTCCCGGTGCGGGGTGGGACAGCACTGCGCTGAACAGGATTACTGTGCTGGCGGCAGCTGTCCACCGTCGTCGGACGATCATGTGCCCTCCTGACGGATGTCGATGTCACTGGTCCTTACACCAGTCCATAGATCGACACCTGTCAAGGTTGTGCGGGCCGACCGCCACCCTTGACCCCGCCCCGAGCTGCTGAACGCGCCAGTTGGTCGTTGACTGCCGTGAAACGAGTGCGAGTTCAGGAGCAACCCTCTGCGCCCGACCCCGCGTGACTACCTCGAAACGGGGATCGGAGGCCTGAATGAGCGATCGCGACACGGCGTTCGCCGAGTACTTCGCGGCTCGGTCCGGTGCCATGCGCGGCACCGCGTACCTGCTGTGCGGCGACTGGCACCGTGCCGAGGACCTGGTCCAGACCGCGTTCGTCAAGCTCTACCGGGTCTGGAATCGGATCTCCCGGCACGAGGTGCTCGACAGCTACGTACGCCAGATCCTGATCCGCACATTCCTCGACGAGCGACGGCGTGGCTGGTGGCGGCGCGAACGGGTGGGAGGCGAGGACGCCGAGCAGGTGGCCCCGCCGGACTCGCCGGAGAGCCGGCTGCTGCTGCTCCAGGCGCTGGCGTGCGTGGCACCGCGCCAACGCGCCGTGCTGGTTCTCCGCTACTGGGAGGACCTGTCCGTCGAGGACGTCGCGGCGCTGCTGGAGTGTTCTCCAGGGACGGTGAAGAGCCAGGCGGCACGCGGGCTCGACACGTTGCGTGGCCTCCTGGCACCCACCTACAGCGAGATCGGTATGGGGGAGCGATGAACGAAGACGAGTTGCGTGCGGGATTGCGCGGAGAGATGGCGAGCCTCACCCCGCCACCACCATTGAGTACGGCGGCCACGCTCGGCGTGGCCCGGCGGGCGAACCTCCGCCACCGTGCGGTGTGGGCGTCGGTCGGGACCGCGGCTGTCGTATTGGCGGTCACGGGCTTCGCGGCCGTCGCCACTCCGGACGGCCGTGTCTACCAACCTGGGGGTCCGCCGGTCGCGCCGGATGCGTCGGGCGACACCGCGAAGCCGTGGCCGACCGGCCCCGACGGTCGACCGCAGGAGGACCGGACGGCGCGGGCCGGCACCAAGTACGACGAAGGGGCCAAACTGCTCCGAGATGTCGTCGCGATCGTGCCCACCGGCTACAGCACCCCCGACGACCCGCCGAACCCGCCGGACGGCCAACTGACCCTACGGACCCACCAGGCGCAGTTCGAGGCCACAGTGGACGGGGTCGACAGGTGGAGTTACTCAACCTCCGTGGCCGTGGCGCAGGGCGAGGGCACCGGGCGCGTCATCGTCGAGGTGCACGAGGCGGGCACCCACGAACTGCCCACCGAACCGTGTGCCCTGGCCCAGACGTTCTGGGGCATGGAGGGCGAATGTCAGGTCGAGACCGTGGGAACGGCGCAGGTCGGCGTGGTGGTTCGACCCGGCAGGGACGACCGGCTGGACCAGTGGTCGGCGTACCGCCACCCGGATGGCGTGGTGGTCTACGTGGCGCAGGGCAAGAAGCTCGACGAGCTTCGGCCGGAGCTGACGAAGCTGCCGTTCTCCGTGCCGCAACTGGCGGCCCTCGCGATCGACGAGCGGTTCCACCTGAAGTGACATGGTGACCCGGGCGCCCCGGGTGGGCCCAGGTGCCGCGACCATGCGGTCCACCTGGGCCTTCTTCGTCCCCGTTGACGGGCACCCGTTCGTGGACCACGGGGACTACCCTCAGCCGCACCGAGCCGAAGGGGGGCCAGTGCGACATCGACTGCGGGGCGTCGCGATGGTGCTGCTCGGCGCGGTGCTGTTCGGCACGCCGGGTCTCGCTCTCTGCTCCTGGTACGGCGGCCGTGGCACAGTGCCGCTCAGCTTCGAACGTGCGACGGGTATCGCGGCGGAGCTTCTCCCGCAGGCCGAGTCGGCCGGTATGGGGTTCGAACGCGGCTTCGGGTACGGCACTTTCCTCGCTTCGGACGACTTCGGTTCGTCCCGCGCGACATTCCAGTACGGCATCCCCCGCGCCGACTGCGCGCTCTCCGATCAGCTGCGCAGCAACGCCGCGTCGAAGGGGTGGCCGATTCTGCACCGGGTCTCGGGCGGCCCGTGCGACGGCTGGCGCACCGAGGCGGACGGACTGGACGTCACGCTCAACCACCGCGACACCGTCTCGACGCTGACCATCGCCCCGGCCGCGCCGGACGGTTTCCTCGCCACCACCCTCGTCGGCGCCCTGCTCGGCGGAGCCGCCGGCGCGGCGCTGTTCTGGTGGGTGGCGCGGCGACGGCCGCCCGTACCCCGGGTGGCTCGCACGCTGCTGACCGTCGCCCTGCTGCCCGGCACTCTGCTCACCTGGCGGGGCGTCGCCTCGCACGGGCTCGCCAACCCGGTCTGGCCCCTCTGGCGGTCACTCGCGCCGCTGCTGTGGCCGCTGTCGCTCGCGACTGTGCTGGCCGTGTTGATCATTTATCTGCGGAGACGTAACCGGACGGACGCCGCCGAGCCGACAGTTGCCAGCACCGCTGACTAGGGGAGTGACCGACCGGCCCGGATCGAGCGATGGAGCCTCTGACCTGGGCCGGTGGCCGTTGGAGCGGGCGACGAGAATCGAACTCGCGTAGTCAGTTTGGAAGACTGAAGCTCTACCATTGAGCTACGCCCGCGTGCGCCCCGTCGGAACGAGGTGCACCGACAGCGTACCCAATGTCGACGCCCGACGCGTAACCGCGCCACCGCCCCGCGGTACCCGCGTCGTCCCGACGCCGCGTCGCCCCTCCCCAAGACCGCGTCGTGCCTCCCCAAGATCCGCACAACATCAGGGATGTAGTGGTATCCGCGCGTCGTGAGGCCCCTATATCCAGGAAGTTGTGCGGATCTTGCGGTCCGTGCGGCCCCGCGCGACGCCCAGAGGTGGCGATGTGAGCGCTTTCGGGAGATGTGTCCGGGTGGGGGATGCCCCGGCACCGCCTGGGACGCGACGACGGCATAGACTGCTCGTCGCCACGGGGTGTGGCGCAGCTTGGTAGCGCACTCGCTTTGGGAGCGAGGGGCCGTGGGTTCAAATCCCGCCACCCCGACTGTCGTCCGCGGCCGGGCCGACCCGGGTGCCGCCCAGTGCGGTCCCCGGGCGATGCCGGAGCGTCAGGCCGGCTCGCCTACACTCGATGGGCTGAATCACGCCCAGACTCAACTGAGATCCGTCAAGGAGTACGCCTGTGAAGAGCACCGTCGAGACTCTGAGCCCGACGCGCGTGCGGCTCGCCATCGAGGTGCCGTTCGTCGAGCTCGAGCCGAGCCTCAAGAAGGCGTACCGGGAGATCGGTTCGCAGGTCCAGGTTCCGGGCTTCCGCCGGGGCAAGGTGCCGACCGCCGTGATCGACCAGCGGGTCGGCCGGGGCACCGTCCTCAACGAGGCGGTCCAGGAGGCCATCCCGGAGAACATCCTCGCCGCGGTGCGTGAGCACGACCTCAAGACGCTGGGGCGCCCCGAGGTCGAGATCACCGAGTTCAACGACGGTGACTCGCTGAACTTCACCGCCGAGGTCGACGTCCGCCCGGAGATCACCATCCCGGACGCGTCGACCATCGAGGTGGTCGTCGACGAGCTGCAGATCGACGAGAGCGAGATCGACGAGCAGGTGAAGAACCTGCGGGAGCGTTTCGCGACCCTCAAGACGGTCGAGCGGGCCGCCGCCGAGGGTGACTACGTCCAGATCGACCTCAACGCCACCGTCGACGGCGAGGACGTGCCGGGCGGCCAGGCCAGCAACATCTCCCACGAGGTGGGCAGCAAGCAGCTCCTCCCGGGCCTCGACGAGGCCGTGGTCGGCCTCGCCGCCGGCGACGACACCACCTTCACCACCCAGCTGGTCGGCGGCGACTTCGCCGGTCGCGACGCCGAGGTGGCGGTGACCGTGCGCACGGTCAAGGAGAAGGAGCTGCCCGAGCTGAACGACGAGTTTGCCCAGATGGCGAGCGAGTTCGACACGATCGAGGAGCTGCGCGGCGACCTGCGTTCGCGGGTCACCCAGGGCAAGCAGGTCGAGCAGATCTACGCCGCTCGGGACAAGGCCCTGGCGCAGCTGGTCGAGGCCGCCGAGATCCCGGCCCCGGAGGGTGTCGTCCGCGAGGAGGTCGAGAGCCGCAAGCAGGCGATGGTCGACCAGCTGGAGCGGATCGGCGCCTCCATGGAGGAGTACCTCGCGGCCGAGGACAAGACCGAGGAGCAGATCGACGCCGAGCTGACCGAGGCGGCGACCGAGGGCGTCAAGGTCCAGCTCCTGCTGGACACGCTGGCCGACGCCGAGGACGTGCAGGTCTCCGACGACGAGTTCGGTCACGAGATCGTGCACCGGGCGCAGCGCGCCGGTATGGCCCCGCAGCAGTACTACGACCAGCTGGTGCGCTCCGGCGCGGCCGCCGCCGTCTTCGGCGACGTGCGGCGGGGCAAGGCGCTCGCGGCCGTCATGGAGCGGATCACGATCAAGGACGCGGCCGGCAACGGCATCACCCTTGACGCGCTGCGCGCCGCCAACGAGGCCGAGCACAACCACCAGCACTGATCGTCGGGTGCGGCGCCGTCCGCCGCTGTGCGGTGGACGGCGGCCGAATCCTTTCCCCGGGTACGCCGGGAGCCCGCGCCGCGGGTGTGCCCGACACAGCTGCGCTGAGAGCGAACAGTGCCCCGACCGGGACTCTGCCGCCCCGCACACCGGTTAGTGTCGGGAAAGACGGTACGGAGAGCGAAGGGCTGCCATGACCGACATGCACATCCCCAAGAAGTCGCTCCGGGCGATTGACGCGCGCGGTGGCGACTCCATTGGCAACCTCGACGACTCGGTCTACAACCGGTTGCTCAAGGAACGCATCATCTTCCTGGGCAGTGAGGTGACCGACCAGGTCGCCAACCGCATCTGCGCGCAGCTGCTGCTGCTCGCCGCGGAGGACCCGGACCGCGACATCAACCTGTGGATCAACTCGCCGGGTGGCTCGGTCTACTCCGGCATGGCGATCTACGACACCATGCAGTTCATCGACAACGACGTGTCGACCGTGGCGATGGGCATGGCGGCCTCGATGGGCCAGCTGCTGCTCTGCGCGGGCACCAAGGGCAAGCGTTACGCCCTGCCGCACGCCCGGATCATGATGCACCAGCCGTCCGGCGGCCTGGGCGGCACGGCGTCCGACATCGCCATCCAGGCGGAGCAGATGCTCTACACGAAGCGGATGTTCCAGGAGCGGGTCGCGCACCACACCGGCCAAGACCAGTCGCAGATCGAGGCGGACTCGGACCGGGACCGTTGGTTCACCGCCCAGGAGGCCATGGACTACGGCTTCATCGACAAGGTGATCATCGGGGCCGCTCAGGTTCCGGATGGCGCCGGGACCCTGAGCTGAGGAGCTGACGATGACTGATCTGAGCCTGCCGCCCCAGTTCGCGGCCGTGCACAACCGTTACGTGTTGCCGTCGTTCGTGGAGCGCACGTCGTACGGGGTCAAGGAGTCCAACCCGTACAACAAGCTCTTCGAGGACCGGATCATCTTCCTCGGCGTGCAGGTGGACGACGCGTCGGCCAATGACGTGATGGCCCAGCTGCTGACGCTCGAGGGCACCGACCCGGACCGCGACATCATCATGTACATCAACTCGCCGGGTGGCTCGTTCACCGCGATGACGGCGATCTACGACACCATGCAGTACGTCCGTCCGGACATCCAGACGGTCTGCCTCGGGCAGGCCGCCAGCGCGGCGGCGGTGCTGCTCTCGGCGGGCACCGCGGGTAAGCGGATGGCGCTTCCGAACTCGCGGATCATCATCCACCAGCCGGCCACCGAGGGCGGCTACGGGCAGGGCTCGGACATCGAGATCCAGGCTCGGGAGATCCTGCGGATGCGGACGCAGTTGGAGGACATGCTGTCCCGCCACTGCAACCGGCCGATCGAGCAGGTTCGCAAGGACATCGACCGTGACAAGATCATGACGGCCGAGGAATCCAAGGAGTACGGGCTGGTCGACACGATCCTGACCAGCCGCAAGAAGGGTCTGCTGGCGACCCACTCCGCCAGCTGAGCTGTACCGGGTCAGAGGTTGGCCGGGGCGTGAAGTTCCCGGCCGACCTCTGACACACCCGTTTTGGGGGTCGGAGATTGCCCCGGCAGCGGGTAACGTCGGGTCCGTACCGCTTCGCCGGTCGGGTCGACGAAGCGAACCACACCGGGCGGCGCGCAGCGTCAGCAGGTCAGGGCCGGGGTTCCGGCCGATGAGTGCAGGGAGAACGTAGGTGGCACGGATCGGTGACGGCGGCGACCTACTGAAATGCTCCTTCTGCGGCAAGTCGCAGAAGCAGGTCAAGAAGCTCATCGCGGGCCCAGGGGTCTACATCTGCGACGAGTGCATCGATCTCTGCAACGAGATCATCGAAGAGGAGCTGGCCGAGTCCGGCGAGGTGAAGTGGGAAGAGCTTCCCAAGCCGATGGAGATCTGCCAGTTCCTCGACAACTACGTCGTGGGGCAGGACCAGGCCAAGAAGGCCCTCGCCGTCGCGGTCTACAACCACTACAAGCGAATCCAGGCCGAGGCGGCGAATGCTCCCGGCTCCGGCAGTGATGCCGTCGAGCTGGCCAAGTCCAACATCCTGCTGCTCGGCCCGACCGGGTGCGGCAAGACCCACCTGGCGCAGACCCTCGCCCGGATGTTGAACGTCCCGTTCGCCATCGCCGACGCCACAGCGCTGACCGAGGCGGGCTACGTGGGTGAGGACGTCGAGAACATCCTCCTCAAGCTGATCCAGGCCGCGGACTACGACATCAAGCGCGCCGAGACCGGCATCATCTACATCGACGAGGTCGACAAGATCGCCCGTAAGTCGGAAAACCCGTCGATCACGCGCGACGTCTCCGGCGAGGGCGTGCAGCAGGCCCTGCTCAAGATGCTGGAAGGCACGGTGGCCAACGTGCCGCCGCAGGGCGGTCGCAAGCACCCCCACCAGGAGTTCATCCAGATCGACACCACGAACGTGCTGTTCATCTGCGGCGGTGCGTTCGCGGGTCTCGACCAGATCATCGAGTCCCGTACCGGGCAGGGCGGCACCGGCTTCGGTGCCCGGCTGCGGTCGGTGTCCGAGCGGTCGACCGACGACATCTTCAGCCAGGTCATGCCGGAAGACATGCTCAAGTTCGGGCTCATCCCGGAGTTCGTGGGCCGGCTGCCGGTGATCACCAACGTGCGCAGTCTGGACCGCAGCGCTTTGGTGCGCATCCTCACCGAGCCGCGCAACGCGCTCGTCCGGCAGTACCAGCGCCTGTTCGAGCTGGACGGCGTCGAGCTGGAGTTCGACGAGCCGGCGCTGGAGGCGATCGCCGACCAGGCGATGCTGCGAGGCACCGGTGCCCGTGGCCTGCGCGCCATCATCGAGGAAGTCCTGCTCTCCGCGATGTACGAGGTGCCGAGCAACCCCGACGCCGCCCGGGTGCTGATCACCCGCGAGGTGGTCCTGGAGAACGTCAACCCGACGATCGTTCCGCGCGAGTTCACCGGGCGTCGGGCCCGGCGGGACCGCGAGGAGAAGTCGGCCTGATCCTCCCCACGCCACGCCGGCCGCTCACTCCTGACGCGGCCGGCGTGATCGCGTTCGGCGGTCCCACTCGCCCGACGGGGTGACGGTCACCATCATCAGCCGAGCCGGTTCGGTGGTGTCGTTGCGATAGCCGTGTTCCCGGTCGGCGTGGAATTCGATGGTCTCCCCGGCCCGTACCCCGTGGTCCTGCCCGTCGACGCGGACGACCACAGAGCCGGTGAGGACGTGCAGCACCTCCCGCGTGCCGCGCGGGTGGTCGGCGGACCGGTGATCCTCGCCCGGCACGAGCTGCCAGTCCCACAGTTCGACGAGGTCGGGCTCGCCAAGGCCGCTCAGCAGACGGGCCGTGCCGCCGTGCTCACCCTGCCAGAGCACCGGCGCCTGGGCCGCTGAGGTGATCTTCACGGCCTGTTCCTCGGCCGGCTCCAGGAGTTGGGCGATGTTGACGCCGAAGGCGTCCGCGACCCGGCACAGCGTGCCGACGCTCGGGTTGGTGCGCGCGCCCTCGATCTGCACGAGCATCCCCTTGCTCACCCCGGACCGACCGGCCAACTCCTCGAAGGACCAGCCTCGGGCGGCCCGTAGGTCGCGTACCTGTCGGGCCACCGCGGCGGTCACCGCACCCACCCGATCCGCTCCCGCCTCGGTCATTAAACTATCCTTCACGGTCACTATTATGGTACGACAGTGGCATGCTCCCCATTGTCCTGGCAACGGTGGCCGCCGTCGCGTTCGGCATCGCCGACTTCTCCGGCGGCAAGGCGTCCCGTCGCGCCAACCCGATCGCCGTGACCGTCGTCTCCCAACTCCTGAGCGTTCCACTGCTGGTCGTACTCGTGTTGGCGGTGCCCGGCACCCCGACCGTCGGTGACATCGCCTGGGGCCTGCTCGCCGGGGTGGCTGGCGCCGGCGGGGTCATGCTGCTCTACCGGGCCCTCGCCGGCGGGATGATGGCCGTCGTGGCGCCGGTCACCGCCATCACCGCCGCAGTGGTGCCGATCATCGCTGGCCTGTTCACCGCGTCCTTCCCCGGTGCACTGGCGCTCACCGGCGCGGGTCTCGCGGTGCTGGCGATCGCCCTGGTCAGCCTGGGGGAGAGTGGCGGACGGAAGGGTGTCCCGGCACGGCTCGTCGGGCTCGCCCTCGCCGCCGGAGCGCTCTTCGGTGTCTTCTTCACCCTCCTCGGCCAGGCCGACGAGAGCGCCGGGATGTGGCCGGTGGCGGCGGTACGGGCCAGCTCGATCGCTGTCGGCCTCGCGCTGGCCGCCGGCACCGGCGTGCGCCTGCGACTGGAACGACGGGTGCTGGGCTGGGCAGCGGTCGCCGGTCTGCTGGACAGTGCCGCCAACGGGCTCTTCCTGGCCGCCGCTGCCCGTGGCCACCTGAGCATCATCGCGGCCATCGCCGCGCTTTACCCGGCCAGCACCGTCCTGCTGGCGTTGGCCGTCGACCGGGAGCGGCTGCGCCCGGTCCAGGTCGCCGGGCTCGGGTTCGCCGCCGGGGCTTTGGTGTTGGCCAGCCTCTGACGCTGTCCACGCCGGCTCCTCCGGTCGTACCCTGTGCTCATGCGTGTCGCCGTCTGCCAGCTGAACGCCCGGGACGACCGCAAGGCCAACCTGGCCGCCGCGGAGGTCCTGCTGGAACGTGCGGCGGCGGGTGGCGCGGACCTGGCCGTCCTACCTGAGTACGTCGACTAC
>NZ_JBSFBM010000086.1:0-20677 GCF_053592955.1 Micromonospora sp. NPDC002411
TACACGGCCCGGCTCGACAGGTGAAATCGGATCCCCGGTGATCGTCCGCGCCCTGGTCAGGGCACGACTCGGAGGCGCGGAAGCTCCCCGTCGGCGGTCGTCTCCGGCTCGACCTGAGCACCGAACCAGGCGGCCAATCGCTCGTACGGCAGGGGCCTGCTGAACAGGAAGCCCTGCCCGATCTCACAGCCGATGTCCTGGAGAAGCTCCAGCGTCAGCTCACTCTCCACACCCTCGGCGACCACGGCCAGGCCGAACTGCTGCGAGAGGGTCACCACGGCGTTGACGATGGCCAGGTCCCCCGGGTCGGTGGCCATGCCCTGCACGAAGGAACGGTCCACCTTCACCTCGTGCACCGGCAGTCGGCGCAGGTGCGCCAGAGACGAGTCACCAGTGCCGAAGTCGTCCACCGACAACCGGACGCCGAGATCGCGCAGCCGTTGCAGGGTCGGGATGGGTCGGTCCGTGCCGTCCAGCACCCCCGCCTCGGTGATCTCCAGGGTGAGACGCTGCGCCGGCACCCGATATTCGCTCAGCAGCTCCTGCACGCGGTCCGGGAAGTGCTGGTCGGTGAGCGTACGGGCCGCGAGGTTGACCGCGATGGGCAGCGGCTGATCGGCCAGCGCCCAGTCCCGGCTGCGACGCAGCCCCTCGCGGAGAACCACCTCCGTGAGCCGGCTCAACTGGCCGGTGTGCTCGGCAACCGCCACGAAGTCCTCGGGAGCCACAGTGCCGTGCGTCGGGTGTTCCCACCGCGCCAGGCACTCGACACCCACCAGGCGCCGGTCCCGCAGTGTCACCTTGGGCTGGAAGTAGACCTTCAGCTCGTTGTCGTCCAACGCACGGCGCAGATCGCCGGCCAGGCCGAGCCGGCGCAGCGATCGGGACTCCAGCGCCGGGTTGAAGAGCTGCACACTGCCCGGCACCGACTTGGCGGCCGTGGCCGCCAGGTCGACACGCAGGAGCAGGGTCGCCGCGTCGCTGCCATGATCAGGGTGTACGGCCACCCCGACGGCGGTATTCACGTCCAGGGTGAGCGCGTCGAAGACCATTTCGTCGCGGATCTGGTCGCGCAGTTGGGCGGCCAGATCCAGCGCGGCCTCGGCACTCTCCAACCGCAGCGTCACCAGGAACTCGTCCCCGCCCGCCCGGCCGACCAGCGCCGACGACGGCGCGCTGGCCCGCAACCGGCTGGCGACCTCGGCGAGGACCTTGTCCCCGGCGGCGTGACCGAGAGACTCGTTGACCTGGCGCAACCCGTCGACGTCGAAGAGCAGCAGCGCCACCACCTCACCGGGCAGGCGGATCTTGACCGACTCGTCCAGCGCGCCGATGATCCGCCGCCGATTGGGCAGCCCTGTCAACGTGTCGTGGTACGCGTCATGCCGCAACCGGTCGACCAGCCGCGAATTCTCCAACGCGACGGCGACGTGGGCGGCCACGGTTTCGAAGACCGGGATGTCAGCGGCCGTGAAATGGCCGACGTCACTGAGTCGGTTGACCACCTCGAGCGTGCCGATCACCGCCTGGCCGGACCGCAGTGGAACCACGATGACGTCTTTGACCTGGTGCTTACCCAGCGCCCTACGGACGTCATCGTCGTCGTCGAAGGCTCGCCCGGACGCCAGTGGGCGGCCGGACTGCCGAACCCGTTCGCGGACGATCGAGGGAGTAAGCGCGACGTCGAGCAGGCCACGGTCGTCGAGCCGGGCGCTCAGCAGGACCTCAGGGTGGCGACCCTGGGCCGGCAGCCAGAGCGTGGCGTACTCGGCCTGCATCAGCGCGCGGACCCGGTCCAGCAGCGCGTCGACCAGGCCGCCCTCCTGACCACTCTCGCTGATCGCCCGGGTCAGCTCGTACATGTTTCCGAGCGTGCGGTGCTGGCGAAGGAACTGAGCGTACGAGCGGTAGACCAGAACGACCGCGATCGCCAGTACCGCGATCAGGAGCACGGACCACAGGTTGGACTCGATCGCCATCAGGATCACCAGCCCGATGACGGCATTGATCGCGCAGATCACCTGCGGGGCAGGGGCGTTGCGGATCAACTCCCACCCTGCCTGCCACCCGTGCAGCAGGGTGATGACAGCGCTGATCGCAGCCAACGAGATCAAGCTGTTGACACTGACCACGGCGAAGAGGACAGCCCACGCCTTCGGGCCCACCCCCTCGACGGGAGGAAGCGCCAGCAGGACAACCCCCGCGGCCGAGGCGGCGCCGGCCGTTCTGGCGAGATTGAACCAGACCTTCGGAGCGCTGAGACGCCGACGAAGCTGGCCGACCAGCGCAGCCAGGACGGCGATCAGGACGACCGTCAGCGGCGGCAGGTAGAAGAAGGCAAGGACCAGCGGGATCTCGGTGACGATGACTTCGAGCGCCTGCCGACGTACGACGACCTGCAGCACCTGGGTGCTGGTCGCCACCATCACGCCGAAAATCGCCACCGCTCCGAAGAGATTGCCCGGAGGCGGCGGCCCAGCCAACGCGAGGACGAACGAGCAGACGATGGCCAGCACAGCCAGAGGTCCAGTGATCAGCCAGGCCTGCTCATTGGATCTACGGGCTGAGGGCGTTCCAGCCTTCATTCCGCTCCCTCGCTGGGTGTTGCGGAACCGGGCCTATCGGGCGACGGTGGCACCCTTGTCGAGGACCGGTGCGCCCCACGAGTAGTCGAACAGCTGAAGATCGCTGGCTTGACCAGAGAAGGCGCCCGCAAACGCGACCACGGCCGCGAACGCGAGGGCGGCGCGAAGGCGGCGCGGCGACCGTCCAAACATCAGCGTGCTCCTGTCGGGGGTCAGAACAAGAATCAGTGCCCCTGATCGTGCCACAGTCGAAACGACCCGCAAAGCCCACGTACGGCCGATCGGCATGACCGACCGGGCGAGCTGCGACGCTAGTTGACCGCCGCGTAATAACGCGCAGACAGAGCGTCTACGCAACGCGATCGCCAACTTCCCTTCGGCAGATAGTGCGGCTTCCAGCCAAGGCGGCGAATCGGAACTTTGCCCTTGCGGGCCCAGAGGCGACAAATCGCTCGATCCCCAGCTCTTCAGGACCAAGGCGAGAGCCCGTCCTGGCGGTGGAGAGCTGAGCCTCCGGTCCGGACCGCGCACGCCGTGTGGTTCGACCCCAGACCCCTACGCACCCCCGGTGGTGAGACTAGCCGCTATCTCCCAGCCGGTGGAGACCGGGACGCAGAGAATTTGTTCGATCCGCCGATTGGGTGGCCTACCGAGAGGACGGGGCGGGAGGGGATGACCAGGCCCGCTCGGCACCCGGCCCGCACCCTCGGCCCGACAGCCTCTCTCGGGCAGAGCCCACTGTCGTCCGCGCCGACCCGATGACGTTCCGTCCCGACGTCGCGCCGTCGCCGCTGGTCGACATCGGCCTTGCCAGGGAAGGGGGCGTTCCGGCCACCGGCCAGGTTGCTTCTGTTTTGACGACGGCCGGCATCCGGCGGAAGGCAGACCCGAAAGCCCTCGTCTGGCCACTGGCTGGTGCGACGTTCCGTAAGAATGCCGCTGCTCAGGGAACTTCTTACGATTGTGGTGGGGCGAGCGGCCCCAATCGCCACGATTCGCAGAACGAATTCATCGAAATGCCTGACGCTTTCAAACGCGCCATCGAAGTCCCTCGACAAGCGGTACGAAGTCCGGGTTATCGCAGCGGCCGGAATGCCGCCCGCACCTCGGCGGAGAAGAGCTCCGGCTCCTCCCAGGCCGCGAAGTGACCGCCGCTGGCCGCTTCGTTGAAGTACGCGACGCCGGGGTAGACGGCCTCGACCCAACTGCGTGGGGCGGCCCAGATCTCCCCCGGGAACGTGGTGAAGCCAACCGGGACCGTGACCGGCGGAGGAGCCTGACCAGAGGCCTGGGCTGCGGCCAGGAAACGGCCGAACTCCCAGTACCAGCGGGCCGACGAAGCACCGGTACCGGTCAACCAGTACAACGTGATGTTGTCGACGATGGTGTCTCGGGTGAGCCCTCCGGCCGGCTCGCCGTCGACGAACGCGCGGGAGATCTTGTAGTAGCTGTCCGTGTCGTGGTCGAGCATCCAGGCGGCCAGCCCGACGGGTGAGTCCAGCAGTGAGTAGCCGATCGTCTGCGGCCGGGTGGACTGCTCAAGGAAATAGCCGAAACCGTCCATCGTGAACAGGTTGAGCGCGTCATGCGCCGCACGTTCCTGCTCAGAACCGGACGGCAACTGATCCTTGATACCGATCGCCCCGGCGAGCAGGTTGACGTGGATGCCGAGTAGCCCCTCGGGCCCCTGCCGGCCCATCGCATCCGTGACCGCAGCGCCCACGTCGCCACCCTGGGCGACGTAGCCCGCGTAGCCGAGGCGGTCCATCAACGTCGCCCACGCCTGCGCCATGCGGGCGGAGTCCCAGCCCGGGTCGGTCGGCTCCCCCGAGAACCCGTACCCCGGTAGGGACGGCAACACCAGGTGGAACGCGTCCTCGGGAGAACCGCCGTGCGCGGTCGGGTCGGTGAGTGGACCGATGACCCCCAGCAGCTCGGCGACCGAACCCGGCCATCCGTGCGTCATGATCAGTGGCAGGGCGTCCTCGTGCTGAGAACGGACGTGGATGAAGTGGATCTCAACCCCGTCGATGGTGGTCGTGTACTGCGGCAGCGCGTTCAGCTTGGCCTCGAACGCACGCCAGTCGTAATCGGTCGACCAGTAACGGGCCAACTCCTGGATCGTCTCCAACTGCACGCCCTGAGAGCGGTCGGTGACGAGCTCGCGGCTGGGCCAACGCGTGGCCGCGATCCGGCGGCGCAGGTCAGCGAGAGCCTCCTCCGGCGTGTCGAGCCGGAAGGGACGGATTTCGTTGTCGGCGGACATCTTCGCCACCTAACGGGTCGAGTCAGCCGGCGCGCCGAGCGCCGGTGGTGCTGGCACCCGCTAAGTTTCGCAGCGGCCGACGACCGGGCGGGCCGTTTTCCGATCACCCACCCCTCGCGCCCGACAGAACGTCGCTCCGCATGGCCGAAGCCACGTCGACCAGGGCTTCGCTCACCTCGAAGGCCTCGCCGCGTCAGGCGCCATAACCCATCACGAGGGTGATCGCCCTCGCCACCTGCAAGTTCAGTGCAGCTCCGGCGAGAAGGGATATCTCCGCCCGCACGCGTTTCAACTCCCCGAACGAGGACTCCCGGCCCTGATCTGCTGACGCTCACCCTCCTGGCATGACCAGGCCATCCGGTGAGTAGCCATCCGGCCAACTGCTGAACGTGGGTGGTACTCGCAACAGCGCTTCATCGAGGCGGACCGCTCCGCCACTGAAGATCGCTCCGCAGAAGGAGGCGGGTACGCCGTCGAAGATCGCCCCGTCGAAGGACACCACCCCGTCGGCGAAGACCGCTTCGTCAAACAGCACCTGCCCACCGTCGAGCGCCACATGGTTGAAGGACACCCTGCCGCCCCCAAACACCACCCCAGCAAAGGACGTTCGGCCGCCGCTAAACACCGCTGCCTCGAAGGACAGCAGCCCACCATTGATCGCGGCCCCCTCGAAGAGCAGCTGCCCGCCATTGAACGTCGCGCCGTCGAAGGACACGCGACCGTGATCAAACGCCACCCCCGCGAAGGACACCAGACCACCGTTGAACATCGCCCGGTCGAAGGACATCCGCACATCGAGGAAGGTCGCTTCGTCGAAGATCACCTCTCCCCCACTGAACGTCGCCCCTTCGAAGGGCACGTGTAGGCCACCGAACGTCGCCCCGCTAAAGCACACTCGACCACCGCTGAACACGGCACCCGAGAAGTCACCACCATCGATCACGGCACCAGTGAGATCGAAATCGACATCGCCCCATGATGCCGGGTCTACTTCACTTAGGCGCAAATGTTGCGCTATGAGTCGGATGACGCTGTGGCGCACCTCACGTTCCTCGCGGGCAGTCCGCGCCGTCTTCGTATCCACGATCGACGCCTGCCCGTCGGCCTGCCTCGGCGCCTCCCTCGAAGCCTCCGGCGGCATGTAGGGCATTCGGAGGTACGCGCAGAGGACATCGATGCAGGTCTGCCGCCCCTCCCGCCAGTCATCCGCAAGTCCGGCCATTGCGTAGACCCCAGCCAGGCGTACTGCCGCCTTCTCCGACCCAAGTTGCTCGGACGCCTTGGCGAAGCGTTCGTTGAACAGGCGGACTCCGTTCCGGTCGGTCTCAATCTTGGCCCGTTCGTCTGCCGCCTCAGCAAGAGCCTTGGTGACCTCAGCGCGTAAATCAGCGGCGTGCGCCAACTGATGGGCGAACTCCGCCAACGCGTTGGTTTGCTCAGCGACTCGCTGGCGACGGTAGGCGACCACCAGGGCCGCGACGCCGCCGATACCGGCCACAACGGCAAAGACAAGCTTCAGAAGGTCGAACAGCGCGGCTGCCGTGACTGTTTCATCCCGGTGGATGCTGGGCCAACCCGCGTACCACAGCGCCGCGGCGATCAACGCGCCTACCAGCACCAAGGCGGCTGCAACAGCCAGAGATATGGACCGGCGGATGCTCCAGAGCCGTAGTGCGGGCACTGGGCTTTCGCTGGCTGGAATCGAATCGACCGTGATACGGACGGCAGGTCGGGATGATTCGTTTGGTGCGGGCAACTCCACCCTTCAACTACTAGCCCACCTCGTCCACCATGGGTCAGCAGGAATGGGCGAGGATGACGCAGCGACTTCCCTGTCGTGACCAACCGCGAAGCAGGCGACGACGCGGGAGCCGTCAGGTGCAAGGAAGAGTTGGTAGAACCAGGCCGTCCCGGCGCCGCCAACCTGACCGATCAGCAACTCTCCCAAGTCCTCGGCCGAGACCAGCCGATCTAAGGCCTGGACGAATCCGAGCGTCCGGAAGCCACGCGAACGTGTGTGACGCTCTCGACGCCGGTAGATGGTGACCAGGGCCCCAATAGGTGCTGCCCCGTCGAAGACCGTGAAGTCGTAGCCCGCTCGTAAAGCGCCACGGCATGACTCGTAGACGTCGCCGTCCTCAGCGCCGAGCAGGACGATCAGGGTGTCTCGCTTCACCAGGCCATCCTGCTCGTCCGTGGACGTTCCGGGCCCGGAGCCGACGAGCCCGACCACAACAAGGGGGTACGGAAGCCGGTCGTCGGAGGTGCCCAGGACCGATCTGCTTGAGTCCAGGAACCCGCGCTCGGCCGCTTGACGTCGACCGGCAGGAACAAGATCGGCCCGCCCACAACCAGTCGTCAACGCCTGGACTCAGCCAAACGAACGACAACGGCCCCTGATCAGCATCTCTGCTGGTCAGGGGCCGTGTCTGCACCTGGTGGCGGGTAGAGGATTCGAACCTCTGAAGCTTTCGCGACGGATTTACAGGGCGTCCGCGATCTTGGCTCGATCGGCGCTCCCGGCCTGCCATTTTTCTCTACCAGGGCAGTGCCGGACCACCCACTGCCCACCATCTGCCCACGCTCAAGGATGCTCACCATTCCTGGGGGAGGACACCATCAGGAGGACGCCTACCGGGCCAATCGTCGAACGTGGGTGGCACTTCGAACGTCGCGCTGCTGAAGGACACCTCCCCACCGCTGAACGTCGCCTCGGTGAAGGACGCACCCTCACTGAACGTCGCCCCGGCGGAGGACACTCTTCCGCCGCTGAACGTCGCTCCGTTGAAAGACGTCCACCGGTCGATCTTCACAGCGTCGAGGAACACCTGTCCGCCACTGAACGTTGCGTCAACGAAGGACGCACCCTCACTGAACGTCGCCCCACTGAAAGACACCCGCCCACCACTGAACGCCACCCGGATGAAGAACACCGGACCACCGCTGAACGTTGCACCGTCGAAGAAGGTCCACCCACCACTGAACGTCGCGTCATCGAAGTACACCGCCCCACCGCTGAACGTCGCATCGTCGAAGAACACCCGCCCACCACTGAACGTCGCGCCGACGAAGGACACCTCCCCACCGCTGAACGTCGTACCCGAGAAGTTCCCGCCGTCGAAGACTGCGCCCGTGAAGTCAAAGTCGTAGCTACACCATGAGGTCGCATCGTCTTCGGCAAGACGTAGGTGCCTGCCGATGAGGCGCATGACCGTATGTCGCACCTCCCGTTCCTCGCGAGCCGCCCGCACCGTCTCCGCATCCACGATCGGCGCCTCACCGTCGCCCGGTACCGGAATCTCGTCAGAGGTATCCGAGGGCGGGGTGTAGGGCATGCGGAGGTAGGCGCAGAGGACGTCGATGCAGGTCTGCCGCCCTCCACGCCAATCATCGGCAAGTCCGGCCATGGCGTAGACGCCCGCGAGGCGTACGGCCGCTTTCTCCGACCCGAGTTGCTCGGATGCCTTGGCGAAGCGTTCGTTGAACAGCCGGACACCGTTGCGGTCAGTCTCGATCTTGGCGCGTCCGTCGGCTGCCTCAGCGAGAGCCTTGGTGACTTCGGCACGCAGGTCAGCAGCATGCGCCAGTTGGTGAGCGAATTCCGCCAGCGCGTTCGTGTGCTCCGCTACTCGCTGCCGGCGGTAGGCGACCACCAAGGCGGCAACACCACCGATGCCCGCCACAACGGCAAAGACGAGCTTCAAGAGGTCGAACAGCGTCGCCGCGGTGACGGTTGCACCCCGCTCAAGGCCAGGCCAACCGGCGAAGCCGAGAGCCGCAGCAATCAGGCCCCCGACTAGCAGCAACGCAGTTGCGACAGCCAAAGCGATTGATCGACGGATACCCCAGAGGCGTAGCTCTGGCACGCGACTATCAATGGCTGGAATCGAACTAACCGTGACACGAACCTCGGACGGGGTTGAGTTTTGCGACGCGGGCAAATCCACCCCCTCCTTCTAGCGCACCTCGTCCACATCAGCGCTCATTAGGACGTCCGCGAACATCGCCCAAGCCGGCAGCAACGTCACCCGAGGGCATCGCCGATCTTGTCGTTCATGGTGTCGTCTCCCCCGTCGATGCAGTTGGCGTAGACCCGGAGCAGGACGGCGACGCCGTGGCCCAGACGCCGGGCGACCTCGGTCGGCGGGACGCCGGCATTCAGCCAGAGCGAGGCCGCCGCGTGACGCAGGTCGTAGGGCCGGCGGACGAGCGGCGACGCGACCTGAGCATCGGTCATGACACGCTCACGGGCAAGCTTCCACCACCGGTCATAGACCGACTCGGAGAGCGGTCCACCGTGCAAGCCACGAAAGAATCGGCCGTCCGAGCCGACCCCGTGATTATCGACGTGCGCGCACAGCAGCTTGACGAGCCGAGGCGGGATCGGGACCGTACGAGTCTCAGCCCTTCCCCGGTGCTTGAGTCCGCGTCGCTCGTGCGAACCGCCGTCATCGGTCCAGTGCGACCCGGCGCGCGGCGAGGTGCCGGCGAGCACTAGGCGACCCCAGCGGTATTCGATCTTCTCGTGCTCGCAGGACCGGGAGGGCTTCACCGCCGCCAGGTCGTCGAAGTCGGCCCCGCAGTCGGTGCACCGGCCGGCGAGGTCGCAGTCTTCCCGCCGTAGGTCCGCGGCTTCCGAAGGGCGCATCCCCGCGTAGTAGAGGCAGCCGAAGAACGCGGTGACCTTGTCAGCCCGTTTGCCGAGAGATTTCACCGCCTCCAACAGCGTGGCCACCTGGGCCGGGTTCGCCACCACCCGCCGGTCGATGGACTGGGCGACCTCGGGGGCGGTCCACTGGACCCGGTCGACCGGGTTGGAGGCGATCAGCTCCAGCTCGACGGCGTACCCGAGCACGTTGTAGAAGGTGGCCCGCTTCCGCTGGACGGTGGAGGCAGCCGCGGGCTTGCCGTCGAGGCGTACGCACAGGCTGTCGAGGACGCGGCGGACCATCGCGGGCGAGTCCAGCTCGACGACCGGGAGGGACGCGGTTTCCAGCCAGGCCAGCGCCGCCGAGTGTTCGGGCGGAATCTCGTCGGACCAGCGGCGCGGGTTGAGGCCGTAGAGGTACAGCGCCTCCCGGAGTAGAGCGTCAGTCGGTCGGCCCCGCTTGGTCGGCCGGGTCAGAGTCACCGTGATGGAGGTCAGCGCTTCGACGATCGAGCGCCGGGTCTTGGCCGCCGCCCGCGGCCACTTCATCTCGACGTACGCGCGGCTGTGCGCGTACCAGGTGGTGGGGTTCTTGGTTCTGGCCTCGGAGACCGGGCGGCCGGTGGCCGGGTCGAAGGGCTCCCCCGCGTTGGCCGCCTGGACCAGCTCGGCGCGGAACGAGTGCGCCAGGGCTTTGGTACGGAACATGTCCTCGAAGCGTTGGCCGCTCACCGCCCAGCGAACCCGCCACGGCCGAGCCTTCCGGTCGGCGCGCTTGGCGATCTCCCAGATCTGGACCTCGTAGCTCTTCATGCGGCGTCCTGCTCCAGGTCGCCGAGCCACCGACCGAGCGCCGACCGGCGGACCCGCAGCTGCCCGTTCGGGAGCTTGATCACCCGTGGTCCCTTGCCGGTCTGCCGCCAGTAGAACCAGGTCGAGCGCGGTACGCGCAGCTCGGCGAGCACTTCCGGCACGGTCAACAACTCCTCGTTCACTGCGTTTCCTCCCCGTCGTGCTGTGCGCTGTGCTGAGTTGCCGAAAGATCTGAGGCCCCCTGCGCGGCCCGGTCCTTGGCGGCGAGCAGTTCGGATCGCCAGCGGGCGCGTTCGCTGATCGAGCGCATGAGTCGGTGGGTCATCGGGCCGACGTCGGGGTCGTCGGGGCGGGCCAACTCCCAGGCATGCCGGACCCGTTCGGCGGTCTCGCCCTGGTCGTCGACGAGCTGCGTGCCGTCGGTCGTGACCCCGAGCA
Source organism: Micromonospora sp. NPDC002411 (assembly GCF_053592955.1). Taxonomy (NCBI): domain Bacteria; kingdom Bacillati; phylum Actinomycetota; class Actinomycetes; order Micromonosporales; family Micromonosporaceae; genus Micromonospora; species Micromonospora sp. NPDC002411. Next base: position 10,751 of record NZ_JBSFBM010000086.1, read on the forward strand.
GTGCCCGGACCCAGGCCCGCGCGTCGTGCTTGTGGTCGGCGAGGGTCTTGCCGGACCAGTCGCGGGAGATGAGGATGCGCCGGCCGCCGATGCCGAGGGTGTCGCGCTGGTGGACCTTTCCCTTGCAACGGCCGGGCTTGAGTTTGGCGTTTGCCTTCTTGGGCTGGACGCCGTAGAGCAGCCAGTTGGCGCAGCGGTCGGTGCAGGGCGTGAGCTGAAGTTGTTGCCAGAGCCGGTCGAGGTGCTTGCGTTGCCGGTCGGTGGTTGCCTTGTGGCAGTCGCCGCTGTGCTTGGTGATGTATTTCGTGACGTACCGGATGGTTCGCTCGGCGTCCTCGGTGCCGGGCATGACGCCGCGGGCGTCGACCTGGGCGCCGAAGCGGACGACGTGCACAGGCTCGGCGTCCGGGTCCTCGTCGATGGCGTCGAGGGCTTCCGTCCAGGTGGTCAGCGGGTCGCGGGAGTCGGGGTCGACCCATGTCGCCGCTTGCTCGTCCCAGACCGGGAGGCGGTCGAGGGTGTAGCGCTGGACGTCGACCGAGGGCCACCACACCTGGTGATAGGTCGCCGCCGCCACGGTGCGGAGGACGTCCCGAGGGATGGTGCCCCGAATGGCGAAATGCGCGTGTGGGGCGAGGCGGCGTTGCGGCTCAACGCAGCCGGCGTACTGGATGTTCCAGCCCTCGCACCGCCGAAGGTTCTGCCAGAACCGGTCGAGCAGCCGGGGGAAGTGGACCGCGTCCCAGGCTGCGCGGCGGTAGTCGTACCTGGCCGGGTTGACGGGGGTGCCGTCGGGGCGGACCGGGCCGTACGAGTCGAGGGTGAGGGTCAGCCACATCGACGGTTGGTAGGTGGAGCCGTCCGGGGCGGTATAGGTCTTGCCGACGGTGCGGCGCTCGACCTTGCGCCGGGGCAGTTCGGGGGCATCTTGGCGCCGCTTGGTGGAGCGCTTGCGCCGTGGGCCGGGTTCGTCGTCCTGGTCCTCGTCGTCGGTGGTGTGTGGTGGCCCGACGCGCCCGCGCAGGCCCTCAACGGCGATGGCTTCCTCTACCTCGCGGATCGCCTCGTCGAGGTCGTTCACCTGGTCCCACTGGGCCGCCCTGACCGCCTCGTCGCGGGAGAACTCCAGGTGTGCGCGGAAGAGGATCAGGGACTTCTGCGCCTCGGTTGCGGGTTCCGGGCCGGGTAGCGGCTCGTCGTCGCGGTGCCAACCCTCGCGGATCTGGGCTTGCCGTAGCCGGCGGTTCTTCTTGGCGCACGGCGGGCACTTGTCCTCACGGGTCGCGCCGCAGGGCAGGTCGATGACTTCAGTCAGGCCGGTGTCGAGGTCGGTGCGGCGCATGGCGAGCGGGCGAATGCAGACGCCGTACTCGATAGCGATGTCCTTAAGGACGTCGATCGAGCGGGGCAGCGCCATGCGGGCCGCCCGCGACCCCGGCCGAGGAACAGGCGGGGTCGGGGCGGGTTCGAGACCGGGCAGGGTGGGAGCCGTCATCGGATGATCCCGACGACCTGGGGCCGGTTGTGCTGGACGACGCCGACCGGAGGCAGCACCGCGGCTGATGCCGGCGGCATCACCGGAGCCGGCGGCGCGGGTTCAACATGCTGCGGCTCGTCGTACCAATCGCCCTGCGGCTGATCGGGCTCGGATGCCGGCGGAGTAGCGGGTTCGCTGGAGAGGACGACCTTCACCAGGGCGAGGAAGGCCAGCGACGGCACTGCCGCGACGATCCAGCCCCAGACGGACGGTTCGGCTTCGGCGACCTGGGCGGCGAGGGAGAGCAGCGCGAACGCGACCAGGAGGACGCCGACCAGGCCGACGGAGCGACCGGCACGACGGCGGGCGCGGATCTCAAGGCCCAGGTAGATGGCCATCAGCTCGACCGCTACGGCGTTGGCCCAGCCGATCCAGTCGGGTTGGCCGTGGGCGACGGTCAGGTCGTGGACGTGGGTGAAGGCGGCGGCGCCGGCCATGGTGCCGATGGCGAGCAGGATCAGCACCCGTACACCGGATTCGGCGCGTTCCCGGATCATCGGCCGCCCCTGGTGTCGCGGACGGTCAGGATGATGCAGATCTGTTGGCCGTTGAGGTCTCGGCGGCGGTTGACCATGTGCGCCAGGCCGTGCAGGGCACCGGCGAGTCGGTCTGGGGAGCCGTTGAGTTCGATGTGCAGGGGCTTGAGGCGGTGGGTGCCGAGGAAGAAGCTCTTGAGGGACATCGGTTACCTCCGGGCCGGGGCGACGCGGGTACGGATGTGGTCGGGTGGCTCGCCGAGGGAGGCCACCGCTTCGGAGAGGCAGCGCCACAGCGCCCATGCCTCGTCGGGGGTCAGGTACATGCGGCGTCGGCCGCCACCAACGGCGAGATAGACCGGGTACGCGTCAGGCCGGGCGGGGTCGACGCGCACGGAGACGGCCGTGCTGGTGGCACCGTCGGCGCCGGGTGCCCGGAGCCGGTAGAAGGTCCGGCCGGTCACCGCGGCTCACCCCCGTCGGTCTCCCGGTCGAGGATGTTCAACAGCGAGTCGGGCAGCAGTGGTCCGCGACGCTGCCGGGGCAGAGGCGGCCGGGACGGTTCGGTGGCAGTTTCCCGGCCGACCTGGGCGAGGATGTCCGCCGCGTCGGCCGGCGCCGGGTACTCCGCGGCCAGCTCCCGGATGTGGTCGTCGGAGATGTAGGAGAAGCGGACCCGGGCCGGCTCGGGGGTGCCGTCGAGGATCACGTAGCCGACGCCCTTGGCCCAGCGCGGCATCTGGTCGGCGAGGGCACCCCGGTTGCGGGCACCATCACCCAACACGAGGTCGACCTGAGCGGCCTCGGTCAGGCCGAGAGCGATCCGGGTCGGAAACAGGTCCCGGAACGGCAGCACCTCCTTGCGGGGGTCCTGCAACGCCGCCACCACCAGGACGCCAACGCCGGCACCCTGCGACAGCAGCAACCCGAGCGACCCGGCGATGCGCTTGCGCAGGTCAACGTCCTGGAGGTACGCGGTCAGTGCCGCCATCTCGTCGATGACGACCACGACCAGGGGGTCATCCAGAGTTGGCGTGTGCACCCGCACCGCGCCGGCAAGCCGGGTCTGCCGCTCCCGCATCACCGTCACGGCCTCGTCGAGCAGATCGGCCATGGCCTCGAACGACTTGCAGGCGAACCGGGCGAACAACGGCCGGCCCATCGCGAACTCCATGCCGCCCTTGGGGTCGATCACCCAGAGCCGTACCAGGCCGGAGGAGATACCGCCGGCCAGGACTCGAACCAGCGACCACAGCACCGAGCCCTTACCGGAGCGAGTGGCGCCGCCGATGAGTACGTGCGTGGCGAGCAGGTGCAGGCACCAGTGCCGCAGGTCTTCCCGCCGCGCCAGAGGCAGGGCGGTGAAGTCGGGCACCGACGGGACGTCGAACGGGTCGACCAGGGTGCGCAGCGCATCCGTGCGGACCACCACTAGGTAGACCACCGACGGAAGGTCCCGGAACCGCAGCCGATCCACCGCACCCAGGACCAGCGCCCAGTAGCCCGACCGAATCGGCGGGTCATCGGGACGCTCGGAGTAGATCCGGGCATGCCGCCGGCCGAAGGCGTACGCGAGGTTTGCCGTTGCCTTTTGAAATTCCTCCGGTGTCTGGCCGCGGACCATGCGGATGGTCAGCACGTCGAGCGCCTGATCCGAGCGGACCCGCAGCAGCTCCGGCAGGACCGTGCGATGGTCGTACACCTTGGCCAGCCCGCAGAGGGTCATGGCCTCGCGCCAGGCCCGCCGGTAAACGAAGAGCTGACGGAACCTGCCGAGGGTCGGGCCGGCGCACCAGGTCCACCAGGACGATTCGTGCCGCCACCGCCACACCGCCGACACAGCAGCGGCCAGAACCACGGGCACGATCACGCCGGACCGACCGAACTCCCGGTAGAGGCTCACCCCGGCCACGACCAGGCCGACGGTGAGCGGGTGGCGAAGACACCACCACAGGCCCCGCCACATCCACCGCAGCACCAGGCCGATCGCGATCAGCCAGACCGGCAGCTCCAGCCGGCGCGGGCGGATCACCATCAGATCCCCGGCGGTGGTCATCACGACCTCGCCCCGCGGTCGGCGCATCATCGCGCACCCGCCACTGTGGGCCGCCGCAGGACGGCAGGCATACGCTTGGACATGTCACTACCTCTCTCGACAGAGCAGGGGAAAGAGACAGAGGGCGGGGCTGCCGTCCGCCAAGACCTGACAGCCCCGCCCCCACCACATGCGGCTACTGCGCCGCCTTCGTCGCCACGCCCGCCGGGGCACGCATCCCGGTCGCTCGCAGCGAATACGCCATCCGACCGTTGTTGCCCACGTACGGCGTGACGGTCATGCCGTCGAACTCCACCGCCTCGAACAGGCCACCCGTCGGCGGCACCGGCTGGTAGTCCGCCGAGATCTTCACCGTCGTCTCCCGCGACCGCTTCCCCAGCTCCGGATCCAGGTCCATCACCCGGACCTGCCACACCCGCTGGCCGGTCAGCTTGTCCTTCGCCGGGCTACGCCGGCCGGTCTTCTCGTCGTAGTCCTCGACCTCGCCCAGAGACTCGGGCACCAACGCGCACCCCGCCGGGAACACGTCCTCACACCGCACCGCGAACCTCGTGCCGCCTCGCAGAGCCATCGCTCAACCTCCAACTTGTTAACTTGTCTGCCAAGTTGAGATCCAAGGTAGACGGCACTTGGCAGACAAGTCAACAACAAGCCGCCGAGGTGGGATGACTACACCAGCCGGCAGAGAGGACACAGCCCAGAGATCGACAGAGATCGACAGAAATCGCGCCAGCGACTCAGGGCATGGACAGGAGGACAAGCTGATCGAAGGCCGGCGGCAAGCCCTTACTCCTACTACTTGCAGCGAGCGTGGCCCCGAGCATCTGTGCACAGAGCGGAGTCAGGCGCTGCGGTCGGAGCCACATGGGGAGCAGCGCCGCTTGACGGCTCCACTGCTCACGCCGCCAAGCGACGCCTCATGCGCGAGCATGCATGCAAACAAGCATGCAAGCTTGTTTGCAAACTTGTTTACAAACTTCTCTAGGTCCGGGCGCACAGGCCGGCGGCCTTGCTAGCTAGCTAGCTAGCTAGCAAACCGTAACGGCCACCTGCCGTCTCCAACAGTCACCAGCCTTGTCAGCCGATCGGGCGCCGGCGATGTCGCCAAGCTTGCTGCCGACGAAGGTCTACTGAATACTGCAACTGCTGTACGCAACGCTGCAACGACCGCTGCAAGGAACGCTGTAAATATTGCTGTAGCTATTACTGCAAGGATTACAGTCGCTGATACTGCAACTGTGGCAGAGTGACGAGCAGCGCCGAGTGCTATACGCTTGGCTTAGAAGTTGGGAAGCGTTGAACGTTCAACGCACCCACGCTCAGGAGTCTGCGTTCACGTAGTTGAGTGGGCGCAGAGAGAAGGGGCCCCCGCTGCGCCGGTAAGCTAACGCGGGAGCCCCACCTGGGGGCCGGGTCACCTACTAGGTGGCCTGGCCTCCAGACCCATCCCTGAAGTGAGTGGTCAGCGAAACCACGGCGACACCCAACCTGACTACCCAGGTCAGAGCCTTAACGCCGTGCTGCCGCAGCCAACCACGCCTCCTGCAGTTTCGGCCTCGCACCTGCCGAGGCTTGGACCGCTTCCGGGATCGAGCCATGCTCCACCACCTCACGCGAACTCGGTCTGATCGCCATTCTTGATCTTGGCGATTCAACGGTTTTGCGTCGCTCGGGCAGCCGATTATGACTCGCGATAATCATAGACACATCGGCGCCAGAAATTGCAACCGGAACCAGCGGAAGACTCGACTCCAAGGCTATTCAGTCCGGACTTTCAGCCCGCACCGTGTCGTGCTTGACGGCAGCCCACGCCTGTTGTATGGCGCACTCTCCGTGCTACAGACAATGCATCGCCTCCCGCTTGAACTCCTCTCTGGCGGGTACCGGAGAAGTTGTGGCAGAGCAGATGAAACGGCGTTCGGTCGACGAGGCACACTCGCGGCCGGACGGGTTGGACGACACGACCGTGGAGGCTCTCGGCGAGTTGAGCAAGGCGCTGGAGACGGTCCATCGGGTGCGAGGGCACCTCTACTCGGCGCACCAGCTCGTCGGCGGCGCGGATCTCACCCTTGACCGGGTGGTGAAGCTGCTCCGGGAGGCTGGGCACGAGGAGATGGCCGACCGGGTCGAGCACGAGCTGTTGGGGCGCAACGTGCTACCGGGCCGGTGGACGTTCCAGATCGTGGAGGATTTCGACGACGGCTACTACGCCGCGTTCCAGGAGATCGAGCGGGACGCGCGGGAGAAGCTGGCCGGCGGTCGGCGGCACATCTTCGAGGCAGAGATGAAGGAGCGGCGGCGTACCCACGGGTTGCCAGGGCACGAAGCTACGCCGTAGCGCTGTCTCCGAAGCCGTTCGGGATCATCGAGGCTAGGGCGTTGGCTCGGGCCTCGATGATCCTCATCCGTGCCTGGTACTCGGCCGGTTCCCGGTGCGCGGCCTGGCTGGTGACCTGGCCGGGCCACTTGCGGTAGAGCAGGCCGTACTCCCGGGTGAAGTAGCCCGCTGTGACCGCGTTGGCGGCGAGCAGGAGGCCGGTGTCCTCGGAGGCGGGCAGCGCCATCCAGCCGCCCAGGGCGAAGACGAGATCTCGCCGCAGGCACAGGGTCGCCGGGTGCACCGATGCTCGGTAGTCGTTGGCCTTCCAGAACGTCAGGACCGAACCGCGGTCGATGACCCCGCCGGCCGGGTCCTTGTCCCATCCGGCGGTTGACCCGTCGGGCAGCAGGTCGAGTACCCGCGAGGTGGTCCAGCCGATATGCGGATGCGCGTCGAACGCGGCAATGTCTCGGGCGAGCGCGCCGGGGGTCAACTGGTCGTCGGCGTCCAGGACCTTGATGAGTTGCCCGGAGACTCGGGAGAGCGCGAGGGTACGGGCAACACCAGGCCCACCGGGACGGCCGGTGCCGAGGCTGATCCGGGGATCGTCAGGCAGCGCGTCGACCAGGGCGCCGGTCTGCCCGTCCTCCTGGACGAGCCATTCCCAGTCCCAGCCGTCAGGCATCTCCTGCTTGGCCAACGACTCGTAGGCGCCGGGCAGGTGCTCGATGCTGGGCGCGTGGACCGGGGTGATGACCGAGACGAGCTGCGTCAAGTTTTCCACCGCTGGAGTTTGTGGGAGTAGACAAGCTCGGTGCGGTCGCCGGGCATCACTACGTCGGCAACCTCGACGACTCGACCGGTGGTGTCGGTCGAGGTCTTCCGCACGGTAAGCACGGAGACGCCCGGGTCGATGTCCAGCAACTCGGCCTCATCCGGCGACGGTGGACGCGCCCGGATCTCGTCGTCGATTCGGTCCAGCTCGATGCCGAGTGTGTAGAGCTGATGCTGGGTGCCGCCCGGCCACGGTTCTTTGCCCGCGTCGAGCAGGTCCGGGTTCGCGGCCACCAGGTCGTACGGCAGGTAGGAGTACGACACGGTCAGCGGCGCGTTCTCGTGCCGCGAGGACGTCCAGTAGACCCGGCGAAGCAGCGGAGTACCCGGCTCGACCTGCAAGGCCGCCGCCATCTCCACATCAGCCTGCACCTGGGAGTACTCGGCGTGGAACTTCAGGTCGTCGACCGTTAGGCCGGTGTCGTGCTCGGTGGCACCAGTCTTCAGCCGCTCGTCCTCGTCGAGCAGGACACGATCCTTCTCCCACTGGTACCGCTCAGTGTTGCGACGGCGTACCCGCTGGCGGGGTGCCCGTACGTAGGTGCCACGCCCCTGCTCCGCGCGGACCAGGCCCCATTCCCGAAGCTGCCGGATGGCGTTGCGGACGCTCGTGCGCGACAGGCCCGAGGTGTCGGCCAACTCGGTCTCGCTGGGCATCAGAGTGCCGGGGGCCAGGTCACCGCTCACGATCTTCGCCCGCAACTCTTCTGCGAGTTGCAGGTAGCGAGGGCGCCAGTCCCGGCCTTGCACACCGGTCACCGTACCCCCTAGACGTTCCAACGTCTGCCAGGTGGTCCCGCCAGCGGGCCGCTCAGGAACCGCCGGTACGGCCACCGCTGCTCGCGGTGACCGCGCAGGGCGCAGGCCAGGCGTACGAGGAACGGCTGAGCCCCGACGAGTGTTGGCGTTCACAACGTCTCTCCAGCCCGCTCGCCGCCATCTGCCGGTGGCAGCATCTCCAGCTGGGCGTAGACCAGCTCGTCAATGAGCCGGTCCACCTGCGCGCACGACAGGAGCACGGTCTGCGTCGCGCCGTATCGGGTCGCGTCGAGCTTCACGACCAAGTCCCGGCGGGCGAACCGGTCGACGACCAGTTGGACGGTGACCCAGCCGGTCCGCTCCCGTCCAATGGTTGAGAGAAGTCCGCGGTGCATCGGGTCATTCGGTCCACAGCCTCGACACCACACCGGGCACACGCTCGGAGCGATCGACGACGGCGACGGCCTCTCTGGGATCGCAGCACCCTCACTCATCGCCGGCCCCCTGCTGCGCGGTGGCCTGTGCCAGCGATCCGCGAAGGTGCTCGACCAGTTGGGCTACCTGCGGCAGGGATAATTCCGCCCAGGCGTTCCCGGCCCGGCACGTCACGTGAACACCGACCATGGGACTGCCCAGTGCGTCACTGATGAGGTACGTGACGACGAGTCCGCCCGCCCGACTGTCGCCGGCCCGCCGCATTGGGCCGCGATGACGACGGGCCATGTGCGTCATCACCGGCGGCACCAGGTAGCCGCAGCGATCCGGGGCGCACCAGTCCGGGTGGCTGGCGACCGCAGCCGGCTTGTTCGTACGACTCATCGCGGCCACCGCCCGCCGTTGCCTCGGAAAAGCTGCGCCCGCGTCATCAAGGGCGCATACCGGAGCACAGGCAACTCACGGGTGGCGCCCGTCGACCACCGCGGCGAGGAGGTCGTAGAAGCCGCGCGAGAACTCGACTGACCGACGCTGTTGGCGCCCCGGGCAGATGGGCGCCTCCGAGACCACCAGCACGAGAGCCATCGGTGCCGACGATGAGAGCCTGACATCGCACCTCCACAGGTAGGCGGGGACCGGTGGCCAGCCACGGGGGAATGCGGCCGGCCACCGGCCCGGATGAAGGCACGGCGCACCGTCCGACGCCGGACGGGTCGGGTATCGCCGAGCCAACTTGCAGGCGCGGCTACCGCAACCGGTCCGACAGGACGCCGCGCATCAGGTGCGACCAGGGCCAGCGCGAGACCACCCCTGACACGGGCCGTCACCCCAGCCACACACCAGGAAACGTATCTACAAGTGGACGAGTTGTCTAGACGTCGAAATGGGTCACTTGGTTGGCACTTGATAAGACAAGTGCCAGGTACGGTGAGCGGGTGCCCACCCCGCACTACGGACAGCCCCGCTACCGCGCCATTGCGGATGAACTAAGGGAACGCATCGAGAGCGGTGCCATCCCGCCCGGCGCCCTCTTGCCGACCGAGAGCACCCTCACCGCCGAATTCCGGGCAGCCCGCGGCACAGTCCGCCAGGCTATAGCTGCCTTGAGGGCCGATGGCTACGTCACCACCGAACACGGTCGCGCCACCTATGCATGTCTCCGCCTACCGGCGGGCAGAGAAACCACAGCCCATCTACTCACGACCGCACAGCGGGAAGTCGCCGCAGACCCGGAGCTTGCAGCCCTCTTCGCCGTAGAGGTGGGGACACCCCTAGTCGAACAACAGAGCATCGATCGATCATCTGGAACCGTCAAAGCAGTCGTCAGAACTTACAGATTGCTTCGGCCGAGCCAGTAGCCTCTGTTCGCGGCATCGATACATCCTCAAGGCGGGCCCTAAACGGGCCGCACGCGCCGCCGCCGCCGCGCTGTCGATCACCCAGCAGGCCGTGTCCAAGCGCATCGCCGCCCTGGAGAAGGACCTCGGGGTACGCCTGTTCAACCGCACAC
>NZ_JBSFBM010000087.1:0-20610 GCF_053592955.1 Micromonospora sp. NPDC002411
GGCGTGTTGCTCGCCGACGAGGTGACCAGCGAGCTGGACGCGGGCAACCGGCAACGCGTTCTGGACCTGTTGCACGACGAGGCGCGGCGGGGCGCCGACCGGCCGGTCACCCCGCTGGGCTGGCGACCCCGGTCCGACGCCGAGGTCGGCCTGCAGATGGTCTTCCAGAACCCGTACGCCTCGCTGAACCCCCGGCGCACCATCGGCTCCCAACTGCTCGACGGCGTACCGGCGACGGTCACCGGGGCGGCCCGCCGGGCCCGGGTGCACGAACTGCTCGACCGGGTGGCCATGCCGGCCAGCGCCGCCGACCGTTACCCGCACCAGTTCTCCGGCGGTCAGCGGCAGCGCCTGGCGATCGCCCGCGCGCTCGCACCGGAACCCCGGATGATCATCGCCGACGAGCCGGTGACGGCGCTGGACGCCTCGTCCCAGGCGCAGGTGGTCAACCTGCTCGTCGGGCTGGTCCGCGACCTCGACATGGGCATGCTGTTCATCTCCCACGACCTGTCGCTGGTGCACGAGATCGCCGACGTGACAGCCGTGATGTACCTGGGCCGGATCGTCGAGACCGCGCCCACCCGCGAGCTGTGGCGCGCGCCGCGACACCCGTACACCCGGGCGTTGATCGACGCGGTGCCGCAGATCGGACCCACCCCGCGCCTGCCAGCCATCCTCGCCGGGGAGGTGCCCGACCCGGCCAACGCCCCCACCGGGTGCCGGTTCCGGCCGCGTTGCCCGCACGCGTTCGACAGGTGCGTCGAGCAGCCGCCCACCGTCGACCTGGGCGACCGCAGCGTCGCCTGTTGGCTCACCGACTCCGCTGCGGCACCGACCGCCGCGCGCCCACTCTGAGGACGTTCCCATGCGCATGCCCACCGAACAGGTCCTGGTCAACCTCGCCCTCTACGACGGTGTCGAGGACATCCTCCAGCCGGACCGAGGCATCTGGATCGGCGCCGACGGGATGATCCGCGCCGTCGGCCCGGTCGACGACGTCCTCACCGAGGCCGGCGACGCCCGGGTGGTCGACCTCGGCGGCGACCACGTCATGCCCGGTCTGACCAACATGCACGTACACCTGTCGCTGGGGCTGCCCGGTCATCTCGCCGACACGGTCCACAACTCCAACCTGGCCGAGCTGGTGCTGCTGATGGCGGACTCGGCCCGGCGCACCCTGCACTCCGGTGTCACCACCGCCCGCCTCGTCGGCGAGAGCCGGTACGCGGACTTCGCCCTGCGACGGGGCATCGAGACCGGCGCTGTCGACGGACCGCGCATCTTCACCGCCGGCCACGCCCTCTGCTGCACCGGCGGGCACGGCTGGGACGCCGACGCCCTGGAGGCCGACGGCGCGGACGGGTTCCGGCGGGCCACCCGCGAGCAACTCCGCGCCGGCGCCGACCTGATTAAGGTGTGCATCTCCGGCGGCATCGCCGGGCAGCACGAGGCGATCGACACCCCGCAGCTGCTCGACGACGAGATGGCAGCCGTCATCCGCGTCGCCCACGACTGGGGGCGCAAGGTCACCGCGCACGCCGGCCCGGCTGACTCGGTCCGCCGCGCCGTGGAACTGGGCCTCGACTGTGTGGAGCACGGGTACGAGCTGACCGACGACGTCACGCGGCTGATGGCCGAGCGGGGTGTCTGGTACGTGCCGACGATCGTGGTGAGTCGGTGCGAGCAGTTCTTCCGCGACTCCGGGGTGCCCGGCTGGCTGATGGACCGGGCCCTCGCGGCCGGCCCCCGACACTGGGAGAGCCTCCAGCACGCCATCCGCAACGGCGTACCGATCGCGCTGGGCAGCGACATGCCGCCACATGCCGGCTACGACGAGACCACCGCGACGGTCCGCGAACTGGAGTTCATGGTGGACGCGGGAATGCCGGTCGCGGACGCGCTCAAGGCCGCCACCGTCCGCCCCGCCGAGTGGCTGGGTCACGCCGACACCCTCGGCAGCATCGCTGTCGGCCGGCACGCCGACCTGCTGGTGCTGCGCGACGACCCGACCCGCTCGGTCTCCGCGTTGCGCACCCTGCACGCCGTACTCAAGGGCGGGGTGGCGTACCGCGACGACCACGGCCGGCTCGGCGTACCGCGATGAGCAGCATCACCCAGGTCGCCGACGGGTACCTCGACGCGCTCGCCGAGCTGGACCCGCAGGCCGCCGAGGCGGCGGGGCGTACACCAGTGTCGCAGGTCCCGGACCTGTCGCCGGACGGCTTCGACGCCCGCGCGGAGCTGGCCCGACGCACCGCGACGGCAGCCGCCTCGGCGAGCGCGCACGGCCTCGGCGAGCCGGCCCTGGTCGATGCCCTGCGCGACCGCCTGGCCAGCGAGGTCGACCTGTACGACGCGGGTTTCACCACCCGGCTGCTCGCCCCGCTGGCCACCCCGGTGCACCTGCTCCGGCAGATCTTCGACAACCTGCCCCGGGACACCGCTGAGGACTGGGCGGTGGTGGCCGCGCACCTGCGTCAGGTGCCCGAGGCCCTCGCCCGGTACGCCACCACGCTGCGCCGGTCGGCGCAGCAGGGACACCTGGTCGCCCGCCGGCAGGTCCTCGTGGTCGCCAACCAGTGCACGGCGTGGACCCGCGCCGACTTCTACGGGCGGCTGGTGGAGGGCTACCCCGGTGGCCCGCTCGCCGGGCAGCTGCACCTGGGCGCACGGCTGGCCACCGCCGCCACCTCCGGTTTCGCCGCGTTCCTCCGGGCCGACCTGGCACCCGTGGCGTCCGAGGTGGACGGTGTCGGGGGAGACCTCTACCGGGTCACCGCGCGCAGTTTCCTCGGCGCGACGATCGACCTCGACGAGGTGTACGCGTACGGCTGGGCCGAGTTGGACAGCACCGCCGCCGAGCTGCGTACCGTGGCGCGCGAGCTGGGCCACCGGCGGGTCGCGGCCGCGCGGGCGGCGTTGGACGCCGATCCGGCCCGCCGGGTGCCGGCCGGTCCCGCCCTGGAGGAGTGGCTGCGGCAGCGCACCGAGCAGTTGACCGACGCGCTCGACGGCACCCACTTCGACATCCCGGCCGCCACCCGGCGGGTGGTGTGCCGGATCAGCCCCGCCACGTCCGGGGTCATGTACTACACGCCGCCGGACCCGTCGTTGACCCGGCCCGGCGGGATCTGGTGGTCGGTGCCCTCGGGCGAGTCGACAGTGCCGGTGTGGCGGCACGTCGGGACGCTCTGCCACGAGGGTCTGCCCGGCCACCACCTCCAGCACGCGCTCACCCTCACCACCGCCGACCTGCACCCCTGGCAGCGCCACCTCTGCCAGGTGCACGGGTACGCCGAAGGCTGGGCGCACTACGCCGAGCGACTGGCCGACGAGATCGGCCTGTACGCCGACCCGGCCGAGCGTCTCGGCATGCTCGACGGCCAGATGTGGCGGGCCGCTCGCGTGGTCATCGACCTGGGCCTGCACCTCGGGCTGCCGATCCCGGCCGGCAACGCTTTCACCGAGGAGCGGCGGTGGACTCCGGCGCTCGCTGTCGACGTCCTGACCCGCGTCGCCGGACTGGACGCCGAGACGGCCCGCTTCGAGGTGGACCGGTACCTCGGCTGGCCGGCGCAGGCCCTCGCCTTCAAGGTCGGGGCGCGGTTGTGGCAGCAGGCCCGCCGGGACGCCGAACAGCGCGAGGGGACCGCGTTCGACCGGAAACGCTTCCACCACACCGCGTTGGCGCTCGGACCCATGGGACTGGACCCGCTGCGCGCCCGTCTGGCCCACCTGCCCTGACCTGTCGTACCCCTCGGATCGGAAGTGACAGCCGATGAGCGCTGATCAGCTCACCATCACCATCACCGACCTGTACCGGTCGTTCGGCGACCGGCAGGCGTTCGACGCGCACCTGCACCCCGACCTGACGTTCTGGGAGTCCGACGCCGACGGCCTGCTGTCCGGGCTGGGCGCGCTGGACGACCTGCGGGACCGACGGGCCAGCCGGGCCGCCGGTGCGCCGCCGCTGTCGGTCGCGCCGGAACACCTGCACGCCGACGCCTGGGGCGACACCGGCCTGGTGCGCTACGTGCTGCGGGCCCGGTTCGCCGACGCCCGGCCGGACGAGTGTTTCCGGGTGACCGACGTCCTGCGCCTCGAGGCCGGCACGTGGCGGATCGTGCACCACCACGCGGAGGCCGTGCGATGAGCGCCGAGGAACCCACCACCGACCTGTACGACCTGCGCGTCGTGGTGGAGCGGATCGAGGGCCGCTCGGTGTGCGGCCTCCAGCCGGGCGACCACTTCGACGTGACCGAGTCCAACCGGCTGACCATCCCGGCCGGTGGGCACTTCTGCCTGTACGCGCTGGCCGCGTGCCTGCCCCTGATCCCCGCCAAGCAGCGGGCGTTGGCCGAGGGGGACTGGCTGGCCCAGGACAGCCATGTCGCCTGCCCGGACCCGGAGGAGCGCCTGATCATGCGGATCGAGCGGACCGGCCGCCGGCAGATCCCCACCGGGGAGCTGACGTGAGCGAAGGGCTGGTCGGGATCGGCCTACAGTCCGACAAGTCCGCCGACGAGTACGCCGAGCTGGCCGAGCTGACCGAGCGGCACGGGTTCGACGTGCTGTCGGTCTTCGGTGACCTGATGTACCAACCGCCGATCTTCCCGCTGCTGGTGGCGGCCCGGCACACCAGCCGGATCCGCCTCGGCGTGGCGTGCCTCAACCCGTTCACCATGCACCCGGTGGAGGTCGCCGGCCAGGTGGCCGCACTGGATCTCGCCTCGCACGGCCGGGCCTACCTCGGGCTGGCCCGGGGCACCTGGCTCGACGAGATCGGCGTGCCGCAGGTCCGGCCCATCCGACGCATCGTCGAGACGGTCGCTGTCGTCCGGCTGCTGCTGGCCGGTGACGACGGCGGTTTCCAGGGCAGCGAGTTCACAGTGGCGCCCGGTACGTCGTTGCGGTACAGCCCGGCCCGTGCCGACGTGCCGGTCCTGGTCGGCACCTGGGGGCGGCAGACCGCGCGGGCGGCGGCCGGTTTTGCCGGCGAGGTCAAGGTCGGCGGGTCGGCGAACCCGGCGATGGCCCGGCTGATGCGGGCCTGGCTGGACGACGCGGCCACCCCCGACCGCGAGCGCACTGGTGTCGTGCTCGGGGCGGTGACAGTAGTCGACGAGGACGGTGTGCTGGCCCGGCGGGTGGCCCGTCGGGAGGTGGCCATGTACCTGGCGGTGGTCGCCGCCCACGACCCGACGATCGAGGTGGACCCGGAGTTGCTGGCCCGGATCCAGCAGCATGTCGGTCGTCGGGAGGACGACCTCGCCGGGGCGCTGATCGGTGACGACCTGCTCGACCTGTTCGCCTTCTCCGGCACACCCGAGCACGTGGCCTCGCAGGCCGCGGCGGTGTTCGACGCCGGGGCGAGCCGGGTGGAGTTCGGCACCCCGCACGGGTTGACGCCGCGCGGCGGGATCGACCTGCTCGGCCGGCGGGTGCTCCCTTTGTTACGGCGGTGAAAACCCCTCGTCGCGGGCCTTAAAAGATCGTGTATTCGTGCATATGATCTTGAAGGAAGTCGCCCGAAGAGGCGCTTTCGTCCACATTAGACGAGGAGCACCATGCTCAGGAGAACGCGGTGGCTGATGGCGGTTGCCGTCACGGCCACGACGCTGACCGCCCTACCGGGCGGCTCGGCCACAGCCGGCGGCATCGACCGGCCCGGCACACCCGCCGCCACGGCCGACGGCAAGACGCACACCGTCACCCTGCTGACCGGCGACGTGGTGACCGTCCGAAGCACCGGCTCGGGATGCCCGCAGGCCACGATCCGGCCGGTCGACGCGAACGCGGTGATCAACCAGACCTGCGGCCCCGACGGCCACCTGCACGTCGTCCCCGCCCGCGTCGCGTCCCAGGTCGGCTCGGTCCTCGACCCCGACCTGTTCGACGTCACCACGCTGATCGCCGACGGGTACGACGACGACAACTCCGCCGAGCTGCCGCTCATCGTGCAGCCCGCCACCGCGTCCGCCCGGGTCGCCGCCCTCGGCGACGTGCTGCCGTTGCCCAGCATCGGCGCGGTCGCCGGCCGCGTACCCAAGAAGAGCCCGGCCACCGCGAAGCTCGCGACCAACTCGCTGCTCGCCGGCGCGAAGAAGGTCTGGCTCGACCGCAAGGTCCGTGCCACCGCGCTGACCGGCGGCGGACAGCACGCCGACCTGGACCGCAACCTGGACCAGATTGCTGCACCGGACGCCTGGAAGGCCGGCTACACCGGCAAGGGGACCACCGTCGCGGTGCTCGACACCGGTGCCGATTTCAGCCACCCGGACCTGGTCGGGCGGGTCGCCGACCGGGCCGACTTCACCGCCGAGGGCGGCGACGCCGTCGACCACAACGGCCACGGTACGCACGTCGCCTCGACCATCGCCGGCACCGGCGCCGCCGCACACGGCCAGCGTCGCGGTGTCGCGCCCGACGCCAAGCTGCTGATCGGCAAGGTCCTCGACGACCACGGCTACGGCGACGACTCCGGCATCATCGCGGCCATGGAGTGGGCCGCCCCCCGCGCCGACGTCATCAACATGAGCCTTGGCGGCAGCGACGCCGACGACGGCAACGACCCGCTCTCGCTCGCCGTCGACGGTCTGAGTAAGTCCACCGGCACCCTGTTCGTCATCGCCGCCGGAAACAGCGGCGCGGCCATCTCCTCGCCCGGTTCCGCCGCCAGCGCGTTGACCGTCGGCGCCGTCGACCGCGACGACAAGCTCGCCGACTTCTCCAGCCGCGGACCGCTGGTCACCAGCCACGTGGCAAAGCCGGAGCTGGTCGCACCCGGTGTCGACATCGTCGCCGCACGGGCCGCCGGCACCAACCTGCAGGACCCGATCGACAAGCACTACGAGGCGATCAGCGGCACCTCGATGGCCAGCCCGCACGCGGCGGGCGCCGCCGCGCTGCTCGCCCAGCGCCACCCGGACTGGACCGGCCAGCAGCTCAAGGCCGCACTCGTCGGCGCGGCCGACCCGCTGACCGGCGTCGACGCGTACGCCGTCGGAGCCGGCCGGCTCAACGCGGCCCGGGCCCTCGGCGGCCCGACCAGCAACCAACCGGTGGTCAACCTCGGCACGTTCGCGTACCCGCAGTCCGGGACCAGCGAGGCGAAGCTGAGCTGGACCGCTGAGTCGACGACCGTCCTCGATCTCGACGTGGCAGTGGTCAACCACGACGGCCAGCCGGTGCCCCGCGGCGCGGCGTCGCTGTCGACGAACCGGGTCACCCTCAAGCGCGGCGCGACCGACGGTGCGACAGTGCGGATCAACCGCGCGGCGCTGGCCGCCCGGCCGGGCTTCTACCTGGCCACCGTCACCGCCCGTTCCGGCCGCAAGGTCGTCGCGACGACCCCGGTGAGCTTCTACGTCGAGCCGCCCAGCTACGACCTGACGATCCGGACGAAGCCGATGCCCGGCCTGAAGGACGGCGCGGAGAGCTGGATCAACCTCATGGTCGCCAACCTGACCGACCCGACGCTCTACTACGGCGGAGGGTCCGGCACTCCCGGAGACACCTTCACCCTGAGGGTTCCCGCGGGCCGGTACTCGGTGTTCGGCGCCTCGGTCGCCTACTACGTCGACAGTGACGTGCTGGAGACGACGCTCGCCGCCGAGGCCGACCTGGACGTGCGCGGCACCCGGACCGTGACGCTCGACCCGGCGCGAGCCAAGCCGGTGACGGCGACTGTCGACGGGGTACCCACCACGCCGACCAGGACCGACTTCACCAACGTCCAGACCGCGTCGAACGGCCTGGCCTGGTGGCACCAGATCAGCGGGTACGGAACCAAGACGACGGTCCGCACCACCGCGCTGCCCAAGCCCACCGTCGGCTCCCGGCGCACCTGGGCGGCCGTCAACCTGGACTCGCCGGCCGGCACCGCCGAGCCGTACCGCTACAACCTGGTGCACGAGTACGCGGGCGGCGTGCCAGCCGACCCCGCCTTCCGGGTGAACAAGGCGGAGCAGGCCAAGCTGGCCCGGATCGACGAGCGGTTCCACCAGACGGATTCGCCGGAGATGTTCACCCAGCTGGTCCGGACCGGCATGACCCGCGACGGGGTGGGGGTGACCCAGACCCACGAGGGGAACCTGCCGCCGAGCCGGACCGACTACCTCTCGCCCGACATCCTCTGGGCCGACCAGGGCGTCTACGGCGGGCTGGCCGCGGACGAGGCACCCCGCAGCTACCAGCCGGGTAGCCGGCAGACCAAGATCTGGGCGCGTCAGCCGTTGCACTCCGGCTGGTACGACGACCCGGCCGGTGCCGACTGGAGCTGCGCCACCGCGCCGTCGCGGACCCGGGGCAACCTGCACCTCGACCTGGTGTCGCTGACCGACAAGCACCAGCGGGCCGACTGCCTCCAGGGCGAGGCGATCGGCGTGAAGCGCAAGCTGTCGCTGTACCGCAACGGCAAGCTGGTCGACGAGCGGTCGGGCCCATTCGGCGATTTCACCGTTCCGCAGCCGATGGCCGACTACCGAGTGACGCTCGACGTCGACACGAGTCTGATCCTGCCGATCTCGACCAAGGTCAACACCTCGTGGACGTTCCGGTCCGCCGGCCCCGACGGGACCGGGAGCGTGCCGCTGCCGCTGCTCGCTGTCGACTACGCCCTGCCGATGGACCACAACAACCATCCGGTCGACGGAACGGCCGAGCTGGCCGTCCGGCAGGCGCACGGTGTGCGAGACCAGAAGGTGACCTCGTTCCAGGTCTGGACCTCGACCGACGACGGCGCCACCTGGAAGACCGCCCGGGTCACCGGAAGCGGGGACAGCTACCGGGTTGCGCTGCCGAAGGCTGCAGCCGGGCAGCCCGTGTCGCTGCGGGTGAAGGCCACCGCCAACGGCGGTAGCGGGATCGACCAGACCATCATCCGGGCGTACCACGCCGGCTGAGGTCAACACGGTGGTGCGGCCCGGCTCTGGCCGGGTCGCACCACCGTTCTGTGTCGCGGTGTCGATCCGATCCCACCTCGTTCGTCGTGACGGTGAACCGCGACGCCGACAACGAGAGGCACGCCCATGACGCCAACCGCCGAGACACTGCTGCGCCCAACCCGTTTTCTGCTGGGCTGCGGCACGGTCGCCGGCCTCCTCTTTCCCGTCCTGTCGTTCGGCCAGGCGTTCACCCGATCCGGGTTCGACCTGCGGCGGCACGCGGTCAGCTCACTCACCCTCGGTGACCTCGGCTGGTTGCAGGTCACCGCGTTCGTGGGCACCGGTGTGCTGGCCGTCGCCTTCGGGGTGGGCCTGTGGCGGGCGTTGCGACCGGGTCGGGCTGGCACGACGGTTCCGGTGCTGGTCGGCGTGTACGGGGTGGCGATGGTCGGCGGTGGGGTGTTCGTCCCCGATCCCGGGCTCGGCTGGCCGCCGGGCGCCCCGACCGGCCTTCCGGAGCAGGCCAGCACGGGCAGCGTCCTGCACACGGTCTGCGGCGCGGCGGCGTTCCTGTCGCTGATCGCGGCCGGCCTGCTGCTCGCTAGACGGTTCGCCGGCCAGGGGAACCGGACCTGGGCGCTCTACAGCGCCGTCAGCGCCGCCGTCGCGTTCGTGCTCACCGCCCTTCCCTGGAGCGAGGAAAGTGCGAGCATCCGCTTCGCCATCGGAGCGGTGCTCATCTCCGGGTGGCTCGTGGCGCTCTCCTGGAGGACACGCGACGACGTCGCCGACCGCTGAGGCGCTTCTCGTCGGACCAGCCGCCGAGGTCACTGACCTTCCCAGACCGCCTTCGCGCCGGAGTCGCCAGTGCGGATCACGTAGTACACGGCGATGCCGGCGGCGATCACCGACAGCACCTGCAACGCGAGGGTCAGCGGTCGAGAGGGCCGTCCGTCGGCGCTCGCCTCGGCGGCCCTCGGCGCGACGAACCAGACCAGTGCCAGCGCCACGATCCCCAACAGGATCGCGGCCCAGAGCGTGATGTCGCCGAACTCCTGGTGCGTCTCCAACGTCGGCAGGAACTCGGGGGTCACCCGGTTGGCGGCACGCATGCGCTCGAAGAAGGCGTCGCCGGTGAGCTTCGCCAGCAGGGCCGCGATCGGCGCACCCACCGCGAGCAGCCCCAGCACCCAACGGGTGTGCGGCCGGATCAGCGGGACGAGCGCGTAGCCGATCGTCAGGAGCGCCAGCAGCGGCACGAACACGACAGCGGCGTGCAGCACCAGCGGGTGGGCGGGGATGCCCATGAACTCCTCGAACATCGGCGTCTCCTCCGGTGACATCGGCCTGGACGTTGATCGTCCACACTAGGACGCTATCGGTACCACGCGGGCGTGTCATCCCCGTCGATCGCTCAGCTGTCGCAGCGCAACGCCGCCAGATCGACGGCGTCCGCCATCGCCTGCATCCCCTTGTCGTTCGGGTGGATGTGATCGCCGCTGTCGAAGAACGGCAGCAGCGCCTGTGGGTCGTACGGGCTGCGGGTGATCCGGTCGAAGTCGATCACGGCGTCGAACACGCCACTGTGCCGGATCCACTCGTTGACGCCCTGGCGCACGGCCTCGCCTGCGGCGTCGTACTCCGGCCAGCCCTTGAACGCCGTGACCGTGGCGCCGACGACGCACCTGCCCGCCGCGTGCGCCCGCTCGGCCAACTGCCGATAACCTGCGGTCAGGTCGTCGACGGTGACACCGGTGTGGGCCTTGATGTCGTTGATGCCCTCGTACACGAAGACGGTGCTGACCCCCGGATGGGAGAGCACGTCACTGTCGAACCGGTGCAGCGCCGCCTCGCCGGCACCGTCGGCGAGCACCTTGTTGCCCGAGATGCCGGCGTTGGCCACGCCCTTGACCGGGCTGTCCGGGGCGGCCTGGAGCCGCCGGGACAGGTAGTCGGGCCAGCGCCGGTTCGCATCCGTGCTGGAGGCCCACCCGTCGGTGATCGAGTCACCGAGGGCCACCACCGAGCTGATCGCCGTGGACGTCCGCACACTGACCGCGTCCAGCCAGTACCAGGCGGTCATGGTGTCGGTCCAGTTGGTCGCCGCCTCTTCGGCAACGTGGTCGCCGGCGGTCGCGTACGACGTCTGCATGGCCATGCCGTGCCCGCTCGTCGGTCCCTGCGCGCCGGTGACGTGCAGGCTCACCACGAGGTTGCTCTGGGCGGCCAGCCTGCCGGTCAGCGGGTCACTGAGCACCGTCTCCCCGGCCGGCACCGTCACCGACGGTTGACCGCCGAACGTCAGCCGCCGGTTGCTGCCCCGGACCAGCTCGGCGCCCTGCCGCTGCAACCCGGCGTACGCGCTGGCGAAGGTCACCGGGTGCTCGCCGAAGGCGTTGGTGAGGCGGATCCGCAGCGCGTCCCCGCCGACGCTGGTGCGGACGACCAGCCGGTAGCTGCGCTCTGCGGGCCCCGCGCCCTGCCGGTCGGCACTCGCGGCCCAGGTGACCGCGAAGTGCCCGTCCGCACCGGCCGCCGGATCATGCCGAGTTCGCGCCAGCGCCGGCGACGCGGCCAGGGGTACGCAGAGCAGCGCCGCGACGACAACGGCCGTTCCACGCCGTGCGAACCCGGCCCGCATCAGACGTTCCTCAGGGCGACCGACTCGCCGGGGCGAAGGCTGACCTGACGGGACCGACCGTTGACCACCACAGTGGTGCCTCGGCCGCCGACGCTCGTCAGCTTCGCCTGGGTGACCCGCCCGTCGCGCCACCTGAGGTCGACGGTGAAGCCTCCGCGTACGCCGACGCCGCTCACCGAACCGGCGGACGCCCAGGCGGCGGGCAGCGCCGGCAGCAACTCGACGTGACCGGGGCGGGAGTAGACGAGCATCTCGACGATCGCGGCGGGGGTGCCGAGGTTCGCGTCGATCTGGAAGATGCCCCGGCCGGGGTTCGTCTCGTAGATGTCGAAGAGGTTCATGGCGCTGCCGTTGCTGCCGTTCGTGGACGGCTTCAGGTTGGTGACGACGAGCTGGTACGCCCTCTCCGCGTCCTTCAGCCGCGCCCAGCACAGGCTGCGCCACGCATTGGCCCAGCCGAAGCTGTTCATGCCGCGTGCGGTGAGCAGGGCGGTGGCACCGGCGACGATCGCGGCGGGAGTGGAGCCGTCCGGGCGGATCCGGTCGCCGGGGAAGAGCGCGATCAGCGGGGAGAGGTGCCGGTGCGTGGTCTCACCGAGGTTGTCCGGGGACATCCACTCCTGCAACCAACCCGAGGTGGGGCTGACCTCGGGCAGGTAGAGGCGCTTGCGCAGCGCGTCGACAGTGCGGGCGTGGTCGGCGTCGCGGCCGAGCACCCGGGCGGCGGTGTGGTAGTTCTCGAAGAGGTTCCACACCAGCTCCTGGGAGTACGTGTTGCCCCTGGTGTCCTGCGGCCCGTGCTCGGCCGACCAGTCCCGGTCGGCGACCAGGACCTCGCGCGACGCGCCGGCCGCGTCGGTGACTGTCATGCTGACGAGCCGGGTCTCCCAGAACTCCACGGCGCCCTTGATGACCGGGTAGACCTTCGCCAGGTAGGCGCGGTCCTGGGTGTACTCGTAGTGCTCGAACAGGTTCTGGCAGAGCCAGGCGTTGCCGCTCGGATGCCACCACCATCCGCTTCCGCCGTACGGGTTGGTGGAGAAGGCGACAGCCCACCCGGCGACCTTTCCGCTGGTGTTGCGGAACCTGTTGGTCGAGGTGTTGAACAGCCGTTGGGTGACCTCGGTCCAGACCGGCAGCTGCGCGACGCAGTAGTCGGCGAAGGCGTCGAAGGTATCGGTGAGGCCCGCCCGGTCGGCCGGCCAGTAGGTCATCTGGATGTTGACGTCGCTGTGGTAGTCGCCCATCCAGTCCGGGTCGTTGCCGTCCAGCCACGGGCCCTGCAAACCGATCGGCAGGCTGCCCCGCGATCCGGAGAGCAGCAGGTAGCGGCCGAACTGGAGGTACGCCGCCTCCAACTCCGGGTCGGGCACGTTGTCCCGCCAGCGCGCCTGCAACCGTTCCCAGGTGTCGAGTTGACGTTGGGCGACCGACGAGGTCCCGAGGTCGATGGCGAACCGCTCGAACGCCGGGCGGACGTCCGCGACGTGGGTGTGCAGCAGGTCGCGTACGGACGCGCGGGCGGCTGCCAGGACTTTGTCCCGGGCCAGCCGTTGCGGATCCACCGACGTGTCGCGGAAGCCGGTGGCGGCGGTGGGGGCGTAGTTGGTGCCGCCGCTGACGACGACGGTCAGGTCCCGGCAGCCGGTGAAGGCGATCGACGTGCCGGTCACCGCGACCTCTCCGGTGCCGCTGTACGCGGTGACGGCGGCGCCGTAGCGCAGCCCGTTGGCGAAGGAGGCGCCGAACGACGCGAACCGGCTCGGGGTGTCGGCCGTGGTGGACTCGCCGTGCGTGCCGGCCAGGGAGACGGTGCCGGTGTACGCGCCGCCGCCCTGCTGGGAGAAGTGCAGCACGATGACGTCGTCCGGGCGGCTGGCGAAGATCTCCCGGCGGTAGCCGACCCCACCGATGTCGTACGCGGTGGTGACCAGGCCCTGCGCCAGGTCGAGGGTGCGGCGGTAGGTGTCGACGGTGCCGAGGTCGTGCCCGGGGATGTCGACGGTGAGCGTGGCCAGCATGGTCAGCGAGCCGAAGTCCTCGCGCCCGTAGGGGAACTGGCCGTCGCCGTCGAGCGTGTCGTTGCGGCCACCGGTCCACAGCGTGGCGTCGGTGATCGTCAGAAGTTCCCGGGCCGGGTCGTTGCTGGCGAGTGCCCCGAGTCTGCCGTTTCCGATCGGCAGGCCCTGCTCGATCATGGAGGTGGCGGAGCCGGGCGACTGCCACCAGAGCTGGTTCCTCGACGCGAGGCCCGGGGCGAGCATCGGCGACTTGGTGGGCCGCCGGGGAGTGGGCGTCGCGCACGACTTGGCGTCGCAGTCGGCCGCGAGGACCCCTTCGTCACCGACGCAGACGGTGTCGAAGGCGGCGGTGAGGCCGGACTTCGGGGCGTACGCCACCTCGACGCCGACCGTCGCGGAGCTCTGGCTCTCGCCGTCGGTCACCGTGACGTTGGCCTGGTGGTAGCCCGGCGTGGCGTAGGTGTGCGATCCACCGACGCTGTAGACGGCGCGCGAGCTGAGCGTCAGGGTGCCCTCGGTGACCGGAGTGCCGTCACCCCAGTCGATCGTGGCCCGGTAGCCGTCGGCGGTGCCGCCGGTGACGGATGCCAGCGGCACCGAGACCGGTACGCCGGACGTCGCGTGGACCTTGCCCTCGGCGGTCACCGTGATGTCGCCACCGCCGATGGCCAGGTCCCCACCGGCGAGCAACTCGATCTCGGCGAGGTTGGTCTGCGCGGCGCCGACGGTCTTCGTCACGGCGAGCCGGAACTGCGCGAACCGACCCGGCTTGTCGATCGTGTACGGGCGGGTCTGGTTACGCCACCGGAACGCCTGGTCCTTGCGGGAGTCCACAGTGGTCCAGGAGATGCCGTCGTTGGAGCCCTGCAGACGCCAGTCCGCCGGGTCGCCGGCACCGGCCCCGGACGTCACTGTGTAGTACGTCGGCTTCTGCTTGCCACCACGGTTGGTCCAGGTGATCTGCGGCGTCGCCGAGGTGAAGGTCAGCTGCGTGGCCGACGAGTCGTCGAACAGCTTCGACGCGTCCTGGCCGCCGGTCGCGGTCGCGGTGCCGAGACCGGGCCCGGTGGTGTCCTGCAACGGCTTCGGCGCATCGTCGCCCTTGGTCAGCGACGGCGGCGCGTCCTTCTTGCCGCTGCCCCAGGACGACGGGTTGGGGCCCATCTGGAAGTCGATGGTGCCGCCCTTGGCGAGCGCGGTCACGTCCACCGACAGACCGTGCTGCTTCTTGCCGTTGACCTTGACGTCCTGCACGTAGATGTTGCGCGTGCTGTTGGCCGGCGCGTTGACGACGATGTCGCCGGTGGGGCGACGCACCGTCATCCTGGTGAACTGCGGCGAACCGATGGTCCACTCGGCCGATCCGGCCTGCAGCGGGTAGATGCCCAGCGAGCTGAGGATGTACCACGACGACATCTCGCCGTTGTCCTCGTCGCCCAGGTAACCCTGGCCGATCTCGCTGCCGACGTAGAGGCGGCGCAGGATCTCGCGTACCGCCGCCTGCGTCTTGGCCGGCGCGCCGGCGAAGTTGTACATGTACGGGATGTGGTGCGACGGCTGGTTGCTCATGCCGAGCTGACCCATCCGCACCGCGCGCGCCTCGACCATCTCGTGGATGATGCCGCCGTACCCACCGGGGCGGTCGGCGTTCTCCGGGGTGGCGAAGAACGTGTCGAGCTTGTCCCGCAGTGCCTTCTGCCCGCCGTACAGGTTGGCGAGGCCCTGCCCGTCCTGCTGCGCGGTGAAGGCGAAGTTCCACCCGTTGGTCTCGGTGTAGACGCCACCCCAGTCCAGCGGGTCGCCGGCGAGGAAGTTACCGGCGGCGTCGCGGCCCTGGAAGAGCTTCGTCTTCGGGTCGAACAGGTGGACGTAGTTGCGGGCCCGCTCCAGGAAGTAGCGGGACTCCTCCTTGAGCCGGGCGCGCTCGGACTTCGGCGTGGCCGGGTCCTTAACGAGCGCCGCGGCCATGTTGCCGATGCCGTAGTCGTTGATGAAGCCCTCCAGCGCCCACGACACCGACTCGCCCGTGGAGGTGGGCGTGTAGCCGAGGAACAGGGAGGTCTCGATGCCCTTGCGGCCGACCGCGCTGCGCCCGGACGCGACCGTCGCGTCCTTGACCGCCGCGTCGTACGCCGCGAGCGGGTCGGGCAGCTTGACCCCGGTGAGGTACGCCTGGGCCAGGGCCACGTTGGCGCTGGTGCCGGTCATCAGGTCGGCGTACCCGGGAGACGACCAGCGGGCGATCCAGCCGCCGTCGCGGTAGTGCTGGACGAACCCGTCGGAGATCTTCGCGGCGACGTCCGGGTACAGCAGCGCGTAGGCGGGCCACACGGTGCGGTAGGTGTCCCAGAAGCCGTTGTTGACGTAGATCTGTCCGTCGACGATCTTCGCGCCGGTCTGGGTGGGGGTCGACGCGCCGGTGGGCGCGGAGACCGGGCTGGCGTACTGCCACCGAGGGGCGGCGGCGGTGCCGGTGTTCTCCGACTGCGAGTTCGGGTAGAGGTTCAACCGGTACAGGTTGGAGTACATCGTGACGAGCTGCGGTTCGGTGGCACCGCGCACCTCGACCCGGCCGAGCCGGTCCTTCCACGCTGCCGTCGCGGCGGCGTGGACCTGGTCGAAGCTCCTACCGGTGACCTCCAGGTCGAGGTTGCGGCGGGCCTGGTCGACGGAGAGGAACGACGTCGCGAGGCGCATCGTCACCTCCCGGTTCGTGGAGACGTCGAAGGTGGCCGACGTCGCGGCGGACGCCGTGGGCGCCCGGTCGAAGGCACCCGCCACGAACATGCGGCTACGGCCGGCGGACAGGCCGCTTCCGTTGTCCACCCAGCCGGTGAGCGTGCCGTCCGTGCCGATGGTGAACGTGCCGTTGTAGAAGACGAGACTTCCGGTCGCCTGCCCGGTCGGGAAGGTGAACCGCATGATCCCGGCGTGGTCGGTCGGTGACATCTCCGCGACGAGGCCGTTCTGCAGCGTGACCCGGTAGAGGTCGGGCTGCGCGATCTCGTCGTCGTGGCGGAAGGCGAGCGCGCGGCTGGCCGGCTGACCGGTCAGGGAACCGCCGCCGACGACCGGCATCACCGACATCTGGTTGCGGTCACCCATCCACGGGCTCGGCTCGTGGGAGATCGCGAGGCCCTGCAGCATGGGCAGGTTGGCCGCGTTGTTGATCCGGTGGTACTCGTACTCCCACGAGTCCGAGGTCGCGTCGGTGACCGGGGTGAAGAAGTTGAACCCGTTCGGCACGGCGGTGATCGGCAGGTTGTTGCCGCGCGAGAAACCGCTGGTCGAGTTGGTGCCGCGTCGGGTGTCGACGTAGTTGGTCAGCTTCGAGCCGTCGATCGACGCCGGCGTGGCCGTCAGTTCGATGTCGTCGAGCCAGCCCTGGAACTGGGTGTCACCGGTGGCCTGCGGGTTGTCGTACGCGAGCAGGATGCGGTCGATCGTCTTGCCGCGGGCGACGGTGCCAAGGTCGGCCTGCACCAGGTTCCACTGGTCGGCGAAGAGCACCTTCGACGCGCCCTGACCGGCCGGGGTGAGCGGGTAACCGTGCTGGTCGGAGGGCGAGCGTCCACTCAGGTAGCTGCCGTCGGTGAAGTGCAGGTCGACGGCGGCGTAGGTGGACGGGTACCGGGCGTTCCCGGTGGTGAACTCGGGGAAGATCTTGTACGACAGTCGGGTCTTCGGCCCCACCGGGACGTTGACGTCGAACAGCTTGTTGGTGGCGTACGAGCGACCGTCGCCCTCGGCGCCGCCGGAGTAGCGCAGCGCGGCGAGCCCGGTGAACCCGGCGTCCGGCTTCGTGGTGTAGCCGCCGTTCGGTCCGGCGGTGGCCTCGCTGACCATCGGCGTGGCCGGCGGGCGGACGTCCGAGCCGTCGCTGACGTTCCAGTCGGCGAGTTGCAGCAGGGAGTCGCCGGAGTTCGCGGTGACGTTCAGCCGGTAGTAGGCGTAGGCGTTCGTATTGGTGACGCTGTAGCGGTTGGTGGCGAACCGGCCGCCGAACTTCTCACCGGAGCGCTTGTCCAGGTCGGTCCACGAGGTGCCGTCGGTCGACCCCTGCACGACGAAGTCCTTGGGGTCGCGGCTCGGCGCGTCGTTGGCCGAGGTCAGCGAGTAGCGCTTGACCGTCACCGGCTCGGCGAACCGGTAGGTCACCCAGCCGGTCGTCTGGAACACGAGCCACTTGGTCGACGAGTCGTCGTCGGCGAGGTTCGCGGCGATCTCGCGGGGCTGGTACTCGTCGCTCGCGGTCACCGCGCTGACCTGCCCGAGCAGGCTGCCGGGCAACGTGGTGACAGTGCCGCTCAGGTTCGCCTGAATCGGCTTGCCGTTCGCGCCGACCTCCACCGTGCTGGTGGCGGGCTGCGGGTCGGCGGTCTCGAACGAGGAGCTGAAGTTGCCCGGCGTCGCCGAGGAGGGAGCGGCGTTGGCCAGGGGTGCGGCCACGAGCAGGCCCAGCGGCAGTAGGACGGCTGTCGTCGCGGCGACCAGGCGGGGAGACAGGGAACGTGCAGGGGGGCTATGTGACATGGGGGACGGTGCCTTTCGACTCGAACCGGTCGAGTACGTCGAAGGTCGGGGCAGTGTGGAGCGTGCGGTGGTGCTGGTCAGGCCCTGACATCGTTGTCATACCGGTTGGCGATCAACGAAAGTCGGAGCGGTGAACTGTTCGCTGATAGTTCCGGGCGTACCACGGCCCTGTCAACGGGTTGCCCGGAGCGACGCGTACCGGGCCTCGACGCCGCACGGTGGCGGGACGCCGAGGCCCGGCGGGCAATCAGCAGTAGAGGTTGGCTCCGGCCGACACACCGAGGATGCCGACGAACTGCTGGTACCTGGTGACGCGGCTCTGCACCTGGGCGGGGTTACCGCCGTTGCACTCGATCGAGCCGTTGATGCTGCGGATCGTCTGGCCGAACCCGGCACCGGTGACCATCGCGTTGTGGGCGGTCATGGTGCCCGGCCCGTTCTGGGTCATCCAGTACCAGATCCCGGTCTTCCAGGCCACCGCGGCGTCCGTCTGCACCAGCCACGGGTTGGTCAGCAGCGGCAGGTTGAGGGCGTTGCCGGCGGCGTTGTAGTTGAAGTTCCAGCTGAGCTGGATCGGCCCGCGCCCGTAGTAGGCCGCCTGTCCGGCCGGGCAGCCGTACGACTGGTTGGGGTCGCAGTAGTGCGGGTAGTTCGCCGTGTTCTGCTCGACGATGTGCACGAGCCCACCGGTCTCGTGGTAGACGTTCGCCAGGAAGGCCGCGGCCTCCTGACGTTGCACTGTGGCGCTGCCGCTCTTCGCGAACGCCGGGTAGGCGCTGAGCGCGGCGACGAGCCCGGAGTAGGTGTAGAAGGAGTTGCGACCCGGGAACATCTGGTTGAACTGGGCCTCGGTGACCACGAAGCCTCCCGGGTTGGTGGGCGGCGGGGTGGTCGGCGGTTGGCCACCACAGGTGTACGGCTCCCAGTACCAGGTGCTGACGACCGGGTCGTACCCGGGATTGTCGTGCTCGGCGACGTAGTAGAGACCGTTGGTGTACCGCACGATCGCGCCGGCGGCGTACCAGGTTCCGGCGACCCAGTTCGGGTGGTTGCAGGTGCCGCCGGTGGGCGGCGTGGTGCCTCCCCCGCACGCTCCGAGATCCTCCCAGACGCCTGTCGTCCCGGGCGGTGCCTCGTTCTGGGTCCACCACTTCGCCCGGTAGTTGCGGCCGTTGTGGGAGACCTGGGCGTCTCCCCAGTAGACGGCAGAGGCCTGCCACGATGCCGAGCAGGCCGCCGCCGACGCGGCGGTGGGCGGGATGACCGCGACAAACGTGCCGGCGACGATCAGTGCCGCCAGCGCGACCAGCGCGCGCAGTCTCGTCATGTGATCACTCCTTCCTGGAACTCCATTGGCCGGAATCCAGCCGGATATCGATGGCAGTGACTGTAACATCTTCTGTTCACAGTCTTTACTGTTTCCCCTGATGCCAGCCGCGGATGACGGCCAGGGGCCACGCTGGGATCGACGCCGGTATTTCCGGCAGCTTTCCGGATCATGTCGCGGCGGGTGGGACGGCAGGCACGGCCGAGCCGTCAAACGGAAGCCTCACGTCCAGCCAGACATGCAGCACAGGGACCGATCGGCCGCCCACAGTGCCCCCTGACGCGTTCCGGAGCCGTTCCGGAAGTTGTTGACGCGTTGGAATTCCCGCTGTAATACTCCGATCCATCGAGGTCAATGTGAGCCACGTCGGCCGGCATGACCTCCCCACTCATCCACACCCGTCCGGACCGTGCTGCCCAGGCATCCGGCCGGGCCTGCGCGAAGGGGCACCAGATGAGCAGGCTCTTCCCCCGCACGGCCGTGTGGTCGAGGCGGTTGCGCGCGGCGCTCGCCGTCCTCGCCACCGCCGTCGCGATGTGCGGCGTCGTCCTCGCGGCCACCTCGACCCCGTCGAGCGCCGCCACCTGCAACGGGTACGTCGGCCTCACCTTCGACGACGGCCCGACCGGCAGCACCAGCGCGCTGCTGAACGTGCTGCGCAGCAACGGCGTACGGGCCACCATGTTCAACGTCGGGCAGAACGTCCAGAACAACCGCTCGGCCGCGCAGGCGCAGGTCTCCGCCGGCATGTGGGTCGCCAACCACAGTTGGAACCACGCGCACATGACCTCGATGAGTCAGTCGCAGATGCAGTCGGACCTGTCCCAGACCAGCTCGGCGATCCAGTCGGCGACCGGCAGCCGGCCGGTGTTGTTCCGGCCTCCGTACGGGGAGACCAACTCCACGCTCCAGTCCGTCGCGTCCTCGCTCGGCATGCGCCAGGTGCTGTGGGACGTGGACTCGCAGGACTGGAACGGGGCCAGCGTCAGCCAGATCGTCTCCAACGCGAGCCGCCTGCAAGCCGGTCAGGTCATCCTCATGCACGACGGGATCCAGAACACCCGCGACGCGATTCCCCAGATCGTGGCCAACCTGACCAGCCGCAACCTGTGCCCCGGCATGATCTCGCCGTCCACCGGCCGGGCCGTCGCGCCCGACGGCACGACCCCGCCGCCCGACGGCGGCACCCCACCCCCCACCGGC
>NZ_JBSFBM010000088.1:0-20561 GCF_053592955.1 Micromonospora sp. NPDC002411
GTTCGCCGCCGCCACCCAGTTCGTCCGGGAGGAGGACGTCGCCGAGGGCATCTCCTGCGGCCCGGACGTGGACGCGCACGTCGAGGCCGCCGCGCCCGAGGTGCGGGAACGTGGTCAGACGCCGGTCCCGGCGGGGGTCGCGTCGAGGCTGCGGGGCGGCGGTTCGGCGAGCACCCGACGCAGGACACCGCTGAGCGCGGCGTTGACCTCGTCCGGGCGCTCCATCATCAGCATGTGTCCGGCACCAGGGCAGATGGTCAGCTCGGTGGCCGGCAGGGCCGCCGCGATCGACTCGGCGCACGGCGGTGGGGTCAGCCGGTCCCGGTCGCCGACCAGAGCGGCGGCCGGCAGGTGGGCCAGCGCGGCGAGGGTGTCCAGGCGGTGCTGGGCGCCGATGGAGGCGCGGAACCCGCCGATCGAGCGCAGCGAGGCGCGAGCCACCGCCGAGGTCACCAGGCGGAGATCGGACGGGTCGCAGCGGTCGCCGAAGAGCATCCAGCGGATGCTCGGTCGCAACGCGTTCAGCAGAGCCCGGGGCGCCCGCCATGAACCGCATCGGGCCAACACCCCGGCACCTGTCGTCTCGGCCAGCCGGATCAGCCGGGCGATCCGCGGCGAGAGGCCGTAGACGGTGTGCGTGTGCCCCTCCGCGGTGGTCGAGACGAAGACCAGCCCGGCGGTACGGGCGGCGAAGTGCGCGGGGTGGCGGTGGGCGTACTCCATGATCGTCATGCCGCCCATCGAGTGCCCGACCAGGACGACCGGCCCGGTCGGCGCCACCGTGTCGATCACCGTGGCCAGGTCGTCGCCGAGCTGGGCCACTGTGGCAGTGGGCAGCGCCATGCAGCTGGAGTGGCCGTGCCCCCGCGCGTCGTAGGTGACCACCCGCACCGCCCGGCCGACCGACGCCGTGGTGAGCGCCTCCACCTGCCGGTGCCAGGCGCGCCCATCCAGCGTCCAGCCGTGCAGCAGGATGGCTGTCACCTGGGCGTCCGCCGGCCCCGTCACCTCGACGTTGAGCCGTACGCCGTCCGGCATGGTCACCTCGAACCGCTCCGGCATCGCCACCTCCCCAGGGCCGCCCAGCACCACAAGCACCGGGATACCCGGCGGTAACACCGGCTACCCGCCATGAGACCACGCCAATCGCGCCGGGGCGAACATTCCCGACCTCGCCCGTGGTCGTCGGCGGAAGACCAAGCTGAACGGCATGGGGTCCTCGGGAGTGCCCATGGGTGGGACGCCGGGGCAGGGACGGCAGGCCGGCGGTACGCCCCGCGCCGCGCTTGCCGACCTGCTCGCCGGGAACCGGCGGTTCGTCAGCGGCCAGCCGATCCACGGGCACGACGTCACGGCCGCCGCCGCCGCCTCCGGCGACCAGCAGCCGTACGCGGTGGTGCTCGGCTGCATCGACTCGAGGGTGCCGCTGGAGGCGATCTTCGACCAGACGTTCGGGGCGATCTGTGTGATCCGTACCGGCGGGCACGTGCTCGACCGGGCGGTGTGCGGCTCCATCGAGTACGTGGTCGGGCAGCTCGGCGTACCACTGGTGATGGTTCTGGGCCACGAGCGGTGCGGCGCTGTGGGTGCCGCGGTGGACGCGCTGCGCACCGGGGAGCGTCCCGGGGGGTCGCTGGCGTACCTGGTGGACGAGATCGCCCCGGCGGTGACCGGGATCGGGTTCGACGACCCGGCGGTGCACCCGCTGGCGATTCGCCGGCACGTCGGGCGGACGGTGCGCACGTTGCGCGACGACGACCTGCTGGCCGGGCCGGTGGCCGCCGGGCGGGTGGCGGTGACCGGCGGCCTCTACGACCTGGCCACCGGCGAGGTCGCCCTCCTCGACCCGGGCTGACCGCCCCCGGACGCGAAACCGCCCGCCGGGAACTCCCGACGGGCGGTTTCAGATGATGCGGTGGGGGAGGGCTCAGCCCTCGAAGACACCGGCCGCGACGAGGCGCTTCTCGGTGGCCTCCCAGCCGTCACCCGGGTGGGTGGCAGCCAGGTTGTTGATCTCCGCCCGGATCTTGGCGGCGTGGCCGGCGGCGGCCAGCACGCGGATCTCCTCGACGAAGGCGTCCGAGTCGGTGCGCAGGTGCGCGGTCTTGCCGTTGGTCAGGTTCCGCACGTAGGCGTGCTTGCCGCCGTTGAGCGGGATGAGGTACTTGAACTCGCCCAGCACGCTGAGGGCGCCACCCTGGCCAGCCTGGCCGGCCCGGACTGACGCGCGCGCGGTCTTAGAGGTGTTGCTCGCCACGGAGGTACTCCTTGCAAGACGTACGGGAGGACTGGACGTCCGGGGGCTGTGTGCGGGCCGAACGTGGACTCGGCTCGCGTAGGTGTAACGCGGCATAAGCCGCCGGTGGAACTGTACAGGACCACGACATCATGCTGGTCGTCGCGGTGTCCTGAGAGGCAACGGCAGCCACCCGTCCGGCTATTCCACCCGGCGTTTTTTCCGATTCCCTGGCGCACCACGCGTCACAGGAGTCATCATGTGTTGCACGAGCCACCTGGGTGGTCGAGGTCGTAGGGGAAGACGCACCTCGCTCTCCGGGAGGTCACCGTGCCAACGCGTGGCGTCGTATACGTCCACTCGACCCCGCTCGCCGTGTGCTCGCACGTCGAGTGGGCGATCGCGCGCGTCCTAGCCGCGCCGGTCAACCTGCAGTGGACGGCTCAGCCCGTCGACCCCGGCGCACGCCGGGCAGAGTGCGGGTGGACCGGTCGTCCGGGGACGGGCGCCGAGCTGGCTGCTGCCCTACGGCAGTGGCCCATGATCCGTTTCGAGGTCACCGAGGAGCCGAGTCCCGGTGCCGACGGTGAACGCTTCATGTACGTGCCGGCCCGTGGTCTGTTCCGAGCCACCGTCGGCGTGGCCGGCGACATCCAGCTCGGCGAGGACCGGCTACGGACGCTGATGGCGGCATCCCGGGCTCCGGAGGCGCTGGCGCACGCGCTGGACAAGGCGCTGGGCACTGCGTGGGACGCTGACCTGGAGCCCTACCGCTACGCCGGCGACGGCGCGCCGGTGACCTTGCTCACCCGGGTCGGCTGACTCGTCCGCGTGCGGGTCGGGCAACCTGCACGCACGTCGTCGGTGGGCCCTGCGGGCGGAAAGGTCAAGTTGCCCCGATAAGGGGGAACTGATGGGATAGGCCGCGTGTCGAATCGCCCGTGGCGCGCCACCGTCGCAGCCGCCGCCCTGACCGTTCTGCTCGTCTCCGGCTGCTCGAATGCCGCCGAACGCCCGGCCCCGACGCCGAGCCCGTCCGGCACCTCGGCGGCGCCGAGCACCTCCGCCGCGCCACCGGCCAGCGACCCCGCCGCCCGCGCCGCCGCGCTGGTCGCGACGCTGTCCGACGAAGACCTGGTCGGCCAGGTGCTGATGCCGTACGCCTACGGCGACTCGGCGACGAAGGTCTCGGCCGGCTCGGCCGCCGGCAACCAGGCCCTCGCCGGAGTCGACACCCCCGCCGACATGATCAGCAAGTACCGGCTTGGTGGCCTGATCCTGGTCGGCTTCAGCGCCGACGACCCGACCAAGGGCAACCAGGAGACCACGAACGTCGACAACCCGAAGCAGGTGCACGACCTCACCACCGGGCTGCGCGCCGCCGCCGGTCGACTCGCCGCCGGTCCCGCGCCCCTGCTGATCGGCACCGACCAGGAGTACGGCGTCGTCACCCGCGTGACCGACGGGGTCACACTGCTGCCCAGCGCGCTCGCGGCGGGCGCGGCCGGCGACCCGAAGCTGACCGAGGCCGCCTGGCGGGCCGCCGGCGCCGAGCTGGCGGCGATGGGAATCAACGTCGACTTCGCCCCGGTGGCCGACGTGCTGGCCACCCGCAGCACCGTGATCGGATCCCGGTCGTACGGCTCCGATCCGAAGCAGGCCGCCGCGCAGGTCGGCGGCGCCGTCCGTGGCCTGCAGGCGGTCGGGGTCGCGGCCACCCTGAAGCACTTCCCCGGGCACGGCCACAGCGCCGACGACTCGCACCAGGATCTTCCGGTGCTCACCCAGTCCGCCGAGGCGTTGCAGAACGGCGCCTGGCCGCCGTTCACCGCGGGCATGGACGCTGGGGCGATGGCGGTGATGTCCGGCCACCTGGACGCGCGGGCGATCGACCCGGGGACCCCGGCGACGTTCTCGCACAAGCTGCTCACCGACGTCCTGCGCGGCCAGCTCGGTTTCAAGGGCGTGGTGATCACCGACGGCATGAACATGCCGCCCGCGAAGCGCTGGGCGCCCGGCGAGGCGGCGGTCCGCGCGTTGAACGCCGGTAACGACCTCATCCTGATGACCCCGAACGTCGGTCAGGCGTACGACGGGCTGCTCGCCGCGCTGCGCGGCGGCTCACTGCCCCGGACCCGGCTGGTCGAGGCGGTCACCCGGGTGCTGACCATGAAGTTCCGTCTCGCGGAGACCCCGGCCGCGCAGATGTCCACGCTCAACTCCCCGGAGCACCGCGCGGCGGCCGACGCGCTGGCTGCCGCCGCCGTCACCGTGCTGCGGGGCACCTGCGGCAAGGCGGTGGCCGGGCCGATCACCGTCACCTCCTCCGGCGGTCGGGACGGCACCCGGGCCGCGCTCACCGCCGCGCTGACGGCCGCCGGGGCGCAGGTGAAGCCGAGTGGCGGCACTGTCGTGCACCTGGTCGGATACGGCGACGGCGCGAAGGACCTGCGGCCCGACGCGGCGGTCACTGTCGCCATGGACACCCCGTACGTGCTGGCCGGCGCGAAGTCGCCGACGCTGCTGGCCACCTACTCGTCCAGCCGGGCGTCGATGACCGCGTTGGCCGCCGTGCTGGCCGGCAAGGCCAAGCCGAGCGGCAGGTCCCCGGTGGCCGTGCAGGGCCTGCCCGCCACCACCTGCGGCACCTGATCGGTCCTTCGCGCCGCCACCGGCGGCGAAAACGGCTCGCCCCGGCTCGGGGGGGACTGACAGTCTCCAGGGATGGGAGCGGCAGAAGGATTTCGGCACGTGCGACGGGCCGACGGCACTGTGGTCATCACCCATCACGGGCGGGTGGCCGGCACGCTGCGCGGCGGTCGGGCGGCGGAGTTCCTCGCCGAGGTCGACGACGACCCACAGTTGGTGATGGCCCGCTGGACCGGCAACTACCGCCACGGCAACGAGCGCACCGCGAAGCAGCACCCCCGCAACCGGGGCTGAACGAGCAGAACGGGCCACCTCCGATCGGAGATGGCCCGTTCTACGGCAGGCTCAGGGCCGGGCGAAGACCAACGCCACGTTGTGGCCGCCGAAGCCGAACGCGTTGTTCAACGCGGCCGGGATCTCCATGTGGCGGGCCTTGTGCGCGGCGACGTCCAGGGTGAGGCCTGGCTCCGGGTCGTCGAGGTTGATCGTCGGGGGGACGACACTGTCGCGGATCGCCAGGATGGTGGCGATCGACTCCAGCGCGCCGGCCGCACCGAGCAGGTGACCGGTCATCGACTTCGTCGCGGACAGCACCGGGTGGTCACCGAGCGCCTTGTGCAGCCCGCTGATCTCCAGCATGTCCCCGACCGGGGTCGAGGTGGCGTGCGCGTTGACGTGCACGATGTCCCGCTTCGCCACGTCCGCGTCCGCGATCGCCTTGGCGATGGCCCGGATGGCGCCCTCGCCCTCGGCGTGCGGCTGCACGATGTCGTACGCGTCGGAGGTGATACCGGCGCCGGCGAGGCGCGCGTACACCCGGGCGCCCCGGGCAGCCGCGTGCTCGGCGCGCTCCAGCACCACGATGCCGGCGCCCTCGCCGAGGACGAAGCCGTCGCGGCCCCGGTCCCACGGGCGGGAGGCACGCTCCGGCTCGTCATTCCGGGTCGACATGGCCCGCATCGAGCTGAAGCCGGCGATCGGCAGCGGGTGGATGACCGCCTCGGTGCCACCGGCCACCACCACGTCGGCCCGGCCGGAGCGGATGATGTCCAGGCCGAGGGCGATCGCCTCGGCACCGGTGGCGCAGGCGCTGGCCACCGAGTGCACACCGGCCTTCGCGCCCAGCTCCAGACCGACCCAGGCGGCCGGACCGTTCGGCATCAGCATCGGGATGGTGTGCGGGGAGACCCGCCGTGGCCCGGAAGCCTCCAGGATGTCGTCCTGGGCGAGCAGGGTGGTGGCGCCACCGATACCGGAGCCGACGCTGACGGCCAGCCGCTCCCCGTCGAGGTCGGAGCCGGCGAGGCCGGCGTCCGCCCAGGCCTGCTGCGCCGCGATGATCGCGATCGCCTCGGAGCGGTCCAGTCGGCGCAGTCGGACCCGGTCCAGCACCTCGGAGGGCTCCACGGCCAACTGGGCGGCGATCCGGACCGGCAGTTGCGCGGCCCACTCCTGGGTGAGGGCACTCACCCCGGAGCGGCCGGCGAGCATGGCGTCCCAGGTCGACGCGACGTCCCCGCCAAGCGGGGTCGTCGCGCCGAGCCCGGTGACGACGACGTCAGGACGACTCATGATCAGGACTGCGCCGCGATGTAGCTGACGGCGTCACCGACGGTCTTGAGGTTCTGCACCTCGTTGTCCGGGATCTTGACGCCGAACTTCTCCTCGGCGGCGACCACGACCTCAACCATGGAGAGCGAGTCGACGTCGAGGTCGTCGGTGAAGGACTTCCCCTCGGCCACGTCGTCCGGGTTCACCCCGGCAACCTCTTCGAGGATCTCGGCGAGGCCGGTGGTGATCTCGTCACGGGTCATTGCGGTTGGTTCCTTTCATCGGGGTTTCCGGCGGACGGCGTCGCCGACCGCCACTCCTGGACGCGTACGCGCCCGAGGGGGCATCAGGGGCAGCGGACGACCTGACCGGCGTAGGTCAGGCCACCGCCGAAACCGAACAGCAGCACCGGCGCGCCCGAGGGCACCTCCCGGCGCTCGACCAGCTTGGACAGGGCCAGCGGCACGCTCGCCGCGGAGGTGTTGCCGGACTCGACGATGTCCTTCGCGATGATCGCGTTGGGGATGTTGAGTCGCTTGGCGATGCCGTCGATGATCCGGGCGTTGGCCTGGTGCGGCACGAACGCGGCCAGCTCCGACGGGTCGACCCCGGCCCGCTCGCAGGCCTGCAGGGCGAGTGGCGCGATAGCGGTGGTGGCCCAGCGGAACACCGCCTGCCCCTCCTGCTGGACGTACGGGCGCCAGCCCTCGATGCGGACCGCGTCGCTCTTCTCCGGCACCGAACCCCAGACCACCGGCCCGATCCCGGCCGGCTCGTCGTCGGCGGTGGCGGAGACCACGGCGGCGCCGGCACCGTCGGCGAAGATGATGCAGGTGGAGCGGTCGGTCCAGTCGGTGAAGTCGGACAACTTCTCCGCGCCGATGACGATCGCGTTGCGGGACGCGCCGGCCCGGATGGCGTGGTCGACGGTGCCCAGCGCGTACGCGAAGCCGGAGCAGGCGGTGTTGACGTCGAACGCGCCCGGAGCGGTGATGCCCAGCTTGGCGGCGACCCGGCAGGCCACGTTGGGGCTGCGGTCGATGGAGGTGCAGGTGGCCACCACGACCAGGTCGATGTCGGCGGCGGTCAGGCCCGAGTTGGCCAGCGCCTTACCGGCGGCGGCGGCGGCCATGTCGGCCACCGTCTCACTGTCGGCGATCCGCCGGCTGACGATGCCCACCCGGTCCCGGATCCACTCGTCGTTGGTGTCGACGAGCTGCGCGATGTCGTCGTTGGTCACCACCCGGGAGGGTTGGTAGTGCCCCATCGAGACGATGCGACTGCCAGTCATGAGCGACCTCCGATGCGGGCGATCAGGTCCCGTGCGGCCGGCAGGTCGTCCGGGGTGTTCAGGGTGACGATCTCCGGGGCGCCGTCGCCCTTGAGGTCCCGCTTCACCAACCCGGCGAGAGTGCCGGCCGGTGGCAACTCGATCACGCCGGTGACCCCGAGGTCGGCCAGCGTACGCATGCACAGATCCCACCGCACCGGCGCGGTGACCTGACGCACGAGGCGCTGCACCATCTCGGCACCGTTGTCGACCGCCGTGCCGTCGAGGTTCGACAGCAGGAGGCGGGCCGGGTCGGCGGGGGTGATCTCGGCGGCGACCGCGGCGAGCGCGGCCTCGGCCGGGGCCATGTACGGGGTGTGGAACGCTCCGGCCACCTTGAGTCGGATGATCCGCGCCCGCGCGGGCGGCTCGGCGGCGAGTTTGTCGAGCCCGTCCAGCGAACCGGCGGCGACGATCTGCCCGGCGCCGTTGCGGTTGCCCGGGTACAGCCCGTTGGCCTCGATCGCGGCGAGCACCTCGTCGGGGTCGCCGCCGAGCACCGCGGCCATGCCGGTCGGCTCCAGCGCGCACGCGGCCGCCATCTCCCGGCCACGAACCCCGGCGAGGCTGATCGCGGCCTCGGCCGACAGCACGCCGGCCAGGACGGCGGCACCCAGCTCGCCGACGCTGTGACCGGCGGTGAGCGCGACGTCGTCCAACGGCAGGTGTTCGCCGGCGAGCAGCGCCGCGGCGACCAGCAGCGGCTGGGTGCGGGCGGTGTCCTTGATCTCGTCGGCGTCGGCGTCGGTGCCCAGATGCATCAGGTCGACCCCGGCCAGCGCCGACCACTCGCGCAGACGCGCCTCCGTGCCGGTCAGGTCGAGCCAGGGGGTCAGGAAGCCGGGTTTCTGAGAACCCTGGCCGGGACTAAGTACGGCGAGCACGCCTATGACTCTCCCGGATACGCGCGGGTAACGCTGTGCCGCCCCCGACCAAACCGCACTAGGACCTTTGGAGGTTTCCTACAAAGATCGGCGGGGATCATCCTCGTTTTGAGCCGTTTTCCGGGTGGCCGGGGTCATTGTCTGAGTCGGGACCGGTGAGGTGATCGGGGCGACCGGATCCAACCGGCCCACGGTCAGCGCGACCTGGAGAGCGAACGCGTCCCGGGGAGACAACGGCGAGAAGCCGGTCACCTCGGCGATCCGCCGCAACCGGTACCGCACGGTGTTCGGGTGGACGAACAGGGCCCGCGCGGCGCTCTCCAGCGTGCCGCCAGCGGCCAGGAACGCGTCCAGGGTCGCCAACAGTTCACCACCGGCGCGCACCAGCGTCGCGTACACGTCGTGCCGCAACCGTCGGCGGGCCTCGGCGTCGCCCGCGAGAGCCCGCTCCGGCAACAGGTCGGCGGCCGGCACCGGCCGGGGGGCGCTCGGCCAGGCCGGCGCCGCCCGGAAACCGGACAACGCCGCCCGTGCCGACTCGGTCGCCTCGTCCAGGCTCGGCACCGCAGGCCCGACCACCACCGGGCCGTCCCCGAACGCGCTCAGCAACTTGGCCGTGGCGGTCATCGGATCCGCCGCGCCACCCAGCACGATCACCAGCCGGTCGCCGTGGACACCACCGATCACCTCCACGCCGATCCGGCGGGCCTGCCGGTAGACCACGTGCAGCACCGCGGAGACCTCCCCTCCGGGTGACCGACCGACAGCCACCGCCACCGGCGGCGCGTCCGCCCAGCCGAGAGCGGCGGCCCGACTGGCCAGCACGTCCGGGGAGTCACCGCGCAGCAGCGCGTCGACCAGCAGGGCCTGCAACCGGGCGTCCCAGGCACCACGCGACTCGGCGGCCCGCGCGTACACGCGGGCGGCGGCGAACGCGATCTCCCGGGAGAAGCGCAGCACCGCCTCGCGTAGTTGCTGCTCCTCGCCCTCGGCGGCCAGGTGCGACACCTGCTCCTCGACCACGTCGATGGTCACCTTGATCAACGCCACGGTCTGCTGGAGGGTGATCGAGCGGGCCAGCGCCTGCGGAGCGGCGGCGAAGACCTCGTCCGAGACCTCCTGGGTGCTGTCCGCCGTGCCCCCGCCGTCCTGCAACCACTGCACCAGAGACCGGGCGCCGGCCTGGGCCACCAACATCACCCAGGAGCGCTGGTCGGCCGGCAGCGCCCGGAACCACGGCAGGGTCTCGTCCATCCGGGCCACGCTGGAGGTGGCCAGCGCCCCCGCCGAACGTTCGATCCGGCGCAGCGTGGCCGACAGCTCTCCACCGCCCGGCGTGCTCACCGCCCTAGCCTGACACGTTCTGAGCAGGCCATCCACGTCGGCACCGGTCAGCCGGTAGCGGCGAGGGCTTTCCGGCCGGCACCCTTGACCGACGCCTTCAGCGCTCCTTCGGGGCTGTGCAGCAGGCACCCCACGCTGAGGGCGCCCGCCTGCCACTCTGGCTCGCCCTCCGGGGTGAACCAGAACAGCTGGAACCGGCCCTCCACGTCGGTCTCCGACACCCCGACGTACCGGGAGACGGTGGCCCGGCACCCCGCGTGCCTGACGTCGTCGGTCAACGTCTCGACCTCCGGCCCTGCCCGCCAGATGCCGGCGAACTCGGTGTCGTGCGGCCCCGTGCAGGAGGCGGGTGGCAGGTCGCCGGACTCGGTCGGATTGTTGAAGCACGTGTACCGGAACGGCGAGTCGCCGGTCAGGGCACCGCGCAGGCTGTTCGCCCTGGGGTTGGGGAACCACCGGTCCACCGCGTGCATCTCCAGCAGGTCGCAGCGGTACCACCGCTCACCCGCCTTCCAGCGCTCAGCCGACGGGACCAGCGTCCGCATCGCCAGCCGTGACTCGCGCCACTCGCCGCCCAGGAAGACGGCGGCATCGGCGTCGCAGGCCTCGTACAGCCGGGAGATCCCCTCGGTGCCGGCGGCCGGCGGCGCCGACGCGGCACCCTCCGCGCCGGTGATCCGCCCGACCAGGAACGTCTCCACCTCGTGTTTCGAGGAGCAGGGAATCGGGAGGTACGCCTCGGGACTGCGTTCGTCGCCGGCGGTGGCGTGGCACACCCCCGCCGAAGGGACGAAGGTCGAGGTCGCCTTCGCGGAGGGGCCGCCGTCACAACCGCTTGCCCCGATGGTCAGCGCCACGAGGATCGCCGAGCCCCATGAACGTCGCACGTCGTCCCCGTCCTGAGCGGCCGCCATCGGCGTGAATGCCGAACAGCGTACGACGGGTTGACGATCATCATCGTCCAGGGTGGACAGCCGTGGGGCTCACGGGTGCGGGGGAGGGGGCAGGCCCAGCTCCTGGGCCAGGATCGCGGCCTGCACCCGGCTCCGCAGGTCCAGCTTCGCCAGGATCCGGCTCACGTGCGTCTTGGTGGTGCTCTCCGCCAGCACCAGCCGGTCGGCGATCTGCTGGTTGGACAGACCCAGGCCGAGGCAGGCCAGCACGTCCCGCTCACGCGGGGTGAGGGTGTCCAGCGCGGCCCGGGTGGCGGCCGACGCGGTCGGCGCGGTGGCCGCGAAAGCGGTGATCAACCGGCGCGTCACGGCGGGAGCGATGAACCCGTCGCCACGCGCCACCGTACGCACCGCGTCCACCAGACCGTCGGCGTCGGTGTCCTTCAGCAGGAACCCGGCCGCGCCGGCCCGCAACGCGCCGAAGACGTACTCGTCGAGGTCGAAGGTGGTGAGCACCAGCACGTCGGCGAGCGCGTCGGTGACGATCTCCCGGGTCGCGGAGATCCCGTCCCGGCGAGGCATGCGGACGTCCAGCACCGCCACGTCCGGGCGCAGCTCCCGGCACAACCGCACCGCTTCCTCGCCGTCGGCCGCCTCGCCGACCACCTCGACGCCCGGGGAACCGTCCAGGATCAGGGCCAGGCCGGCACGTACCGCCGGCTGGTCGTCCGCGAGCACCACCCGCACCGTCGCCGCCCCCACCGTGCTGCTCACCGGCCCTCCCCGATGGGCAGCGCGGCTCGGACCTGCCAGCGGCCGTCGTGCGGTCCGGCGCTGAACCGGCCGGCCAGCAGGGTGGCCCGCTCCCGCATCCCGATCAGCCCGGCACCGGCGCCGGGTAGCCCGGCCCCGTCCCGGCGCACCGGGTTCTCCACCGTCAGCACCACCTCCGCCGGTCGGTACGCGATCGTCAGGTCCGCCTCACCAGTGCCGTGCTTGAGCGCGTTGGTCAGGGACTCCTGCACGATCCGGTACGCGGCGAGGTCCACCCCCACCGGCAGCGGCCCCGGCGCGCCGTCGGTGCGCACCCGCACCGCGAGGCCGGCGGCCCGGACCCGCTCGACCAGCTCGTCCGTCTCGGCGAGCCGCGCGCTGACCAACTCCGGCACCGCCGTGCCGTCACCCCCCGGCGGCGGCCCGCCCCCGGTCCCCGGCTCGCGAAGCACCTCGATCATCTGACGCATCTCGGCCAGGCCCTGCACGCTGCTCTCCCGGATCACCCGCAACGCCGACTCGACCTGGTCGCGATCCAGCCCGGGCACGGACAACACGGCGGTGGCGTGGATGGCCACCGCGCTGAGGTGGTTGGCGACCACGTCGTGCAGCTCCCGGGCCATCCGGGCCCGCTCCGCGCTGACCGCCTGCCGCCGATCCAACTCGACCAGGCGGGCGGTCTGCTCGGCCCGGGCCCGTTCGGCGGCAGCCTGGTCGCGGTACTGCCGCACGCTGATCCCGGTCAGGACCGGCAGCAGGCCGACGAGCACCACCAGCACCCCGATGGCCACCCCGCTCCACTGGTCGGTGAGGACCACGCCGACGATCGCACCGACCACGCTCAGCCCGATGGTCGCCCGCAGCAGCCACCGCCACAGCCGGGGCGGGCCGTAGACGCAGGCGTCGTAGAGCACCTGGGTGTAGATCAGGATCGTCCCCAGCGAGCCGCCGAGCGCGATGTCCACCACCACCGCCACGGTGCCGACGGCGAGGCTGGCGCGCGGGGCGACGAGGCGCAGGCCCACGGCGACGCACATCGCCAGCAGCGGCGGCAGGAACAGGACCGCGGGCACGTCCGGGTGCGGACGGATCTGCGGTTGCCAACCGAGGGTCCACAGCACCAGGCCGCCGGCCAGCGACACGCCCGCCAGCGCCAGATCCCGGCTGCGGGTGCCGGAGCCGAGCCACTGTGGCAGACGCATGCCCCGATCCCACCACAGCCGCACCCGGTCGGACTCCGACCGGGGGAGGACGCCCCCGCCCCCGGCATGCGCCGAAAGGGGTACGCGGAAAGCGCCCCGATGAGCGAACAATGATCATCATGAGTGATGGGGAAGCTCGGGCCGCGCTGGCTCGTGAGATCGACGCCACCTGCCGGCTGACGGGAACGTTCGTGCTCCGCTCCGGGCGGACCGCCGACGAGTACTTCGACAAGTACCGCTTCGAGGCCGATCCTCGCCTGCTGGACCGGGTGGCCGCCCAGCTGGCAACCCTCGTTCCGACGGACACCGAGGTGCTCGCCGGGTTGGAGATGGGCGGGATCCCGGTGGTGACCGCGCTCGCTCGGCACACCGGGCTGCCCTGCGCCTTCGTCCGCAAGAGCGCCAAGCCGTACGGGACGGCCCGGTTGGCCGAGGGCGCCGAGCTGGTCGGCCGGCGGGTACTCGTGGTCGAGGACGTGGTCACCTCCGGCGGTCAGGTGGTCATCTCGACGGGCCAACTACGCGAACTGGGTGCCCGGGTGGAGCACGCGCTCTGCGTCATCGACCGGGTCGAGGGTGGGGCGCAGGCGCTTGCCGGTCACGGCGTGACGCTGCGGGCGCTCTTCACCCGGGCTGACCTGGAAGCTCGTCGCACCCACTGACCGGCGGGCCGCCCCGGTCGCGGCCCCTCGGGTGAACGGCGCGGAAAGAAGCTGTGAACTGCGCAAGCGGTCCCGCGCTCACCGTCGTCTTCGTGGGCCGCCCGGTCGAGTGGC
This sequence comes from Micromonospora sp. NPDC002411, assembly GCF_053592955.1. Classification (NCBI taxonomy): domain Bacteria; kingdom Bacillati; phylum Actinomycetota; class Actinomycetes; order Micromonosporales; family Micromonosporaceae; genus Micromonospora; species Micromonospora sp. NPDC002411. The sequence goes on from NZ_JBSFBM010000088.1 coordinate 13,640, forward strand.
CGGGTACGCCGTGCACGGCCCGTCGGTCGCGGCCAGTACGGTGACAGGGCACGTCGGGGAGCACCCGGGGGTAGACGAACGTGAGGAGACCGGGGATGGCGCACGGGGAGGCCGAGCACGGCTGCGCCCAGGGCGAGCCCTGCCGGCCGGGGCACCACGACCCGCAGACGGCCGGTAAGCACCGCCGCTCGGTCGGCGGCGCACCATCGCACCCGGGGGAGCCGCTCGCCGGTCGGGCCGACGACGAGACCCCTCTTCCGCGTCAGCGCTCCGGCGAGCCCACCGCCCTCGGTGAGCCCGACGTCGACGTCCCGGCTGGTTGCCTCAGCGAACTTCCCGGCTGGGCCGGGGCGCATCGGCACGGCCCAGTCCGGCCGCGTCCGCGCGCCGCCCGCCGCGAACGCCCACCCCGCCGCTGGTGCTGATCACCGCCCGCCGCTGACCGGCCGGTGCGGCTGTTCAGCGCGTACGACGGCGGATCAGCAGGGCGATCCCGGCGAGGCCGACGGTGATGGTGAGCATCACCCCGACGTTGAGCAGCAGCAGCCGTTGCAGGTCGCCGAGCGCCTCGTCGAGATCCTTGGCGGGGTCGAGAGTGTCCTCCGGGAGCACCCGCTCGCCGCCACCCACGCCGCCGCTGACCGTGTCGAACTGCCGCTCCAGCGGCACGCCCGCGGTGCGCAGGGTCTCGGACATGCTGAGTCGACCCAGGAACCAGCCGGCGCTGGTCTTGCGGCCGTCCGGCTGCTTCGCCGGCCGGAAGACCCGAGGGCCACCGACCGCCTTCGGATACAGGTCGTACGTCTGCTTCGGCGTCTCCCCGGCGAGCACCACGACCGTGTACTTCGGACCGAGGTCGGCGGGCTTCGGGCCGCTGGCCATGCCGGTACGGCCGAGGAAGTTGACCTGGTCGATGACCGCGCCCACGTGGGCGGGCTGCGTTTCCGTGCGCAACTGCAGCGGCGCGGACAGCCCCACGCCGGTGATGTCCACTCCGGCGGGTGGAGGCTTCGGCGCGGCCGAGGCCGGGCCCGTGGTGCCGAGTGACAGCAGCGCCGTCGCCAGCGTGCCCGCCAGCACGGCGGCCAACCGCCTCATCTGTCGGACCATCCCGCCTCCTCGCCCCGTTCGATGGAGTGCATCGCTGTGACGTCCAGACCGGTCTGCCGGCCGGCACCGACCGGATGGTCGGCGTCACCCTTACAGACTCCGGGGAACGTCGATGAGTTGCAGCTTGTGGAACAGTAATTGGAACTATCTGCGATCTCGGCTCGACTAATGAGGAGCCGTTTGATCAGCGGGCGGATCGTACCCTTACGGAGGGGTTCATGGGGGGCAGGGTTACACGTGCGGCGCGGGTAGTGCCAGTGGTGCTCGGCGTGGCGTTCGGTGTGTCGTTTCTGGTGCCACCGACGCCGGCGGCCGCGCACAACTCGTTGACCGGCAGCGATCCGCGTGACGGCGCCCGAGTCGCGACGGCGCCTGCCCGGATCGAGCTGCGTTTCCTCGCCAAGCCGGCACCGGCAACGACGAAGATCACAATAACCGGGCCGGACAATGTGGTCGCTGGCGGCCCACCGGTCTTCGACGGCAGTCGGGTGCGGGTGCCGTTCACGCCGGCGGCGGCGGGTCTCTACATCGTGGGCTACCAGCTCGCGTCCTCCGACGGGCACCCGGTGAAGGGCGAAGTGCGGTTCACCCTCACGACCGGCACCGCCGCCAATCCGTCCGCCTCGCCGTCGGCCGCTGGCGGCGCCGCCCCGACCGCCGCCGCGGGTCCGACCGCCAGCGGGACGTCGACCACGACGCCGGCCGCCACCGCGACCCCGGCGGGCAGCCCGGTGCCGGCCGCGCAGGAGGGCAGCCAGGTGCGCGGCTGGCTGTGGACGATCGCGGCGGCTCTGCTGGTGGGTGGGCTGGTCGTCGGGTTGCAGCGGTGGCTCCGGGCCCGACGTCGCTGACCGGCCGGGCACGAGCCTGGCCGGCCGACGGCGGAGACGGCCCGGGTGTGTCGGTGTTCGGGGGTCAGACCAGGCGTAGGCGGGCGGCGCGCATCCGGGTCAGGGTGCGCTCGCGGCCGAGCACCTCCAGCGACTCGAACAGCGGCAGACCCACGGTGCGGCCGGTGACCGCGACCCGCACGGGTGCCTGCGTCTTGCCGAGCTTGAGGCCACGCTCGGCGCCGACCGCCTCCAGCGTCGACTTCAGCGACTCGGCATCCCAGGACTCCAGCGCCTCGAAGGCCGCGACCGCGTCGTCCAGCAGTTCGGCGGAGCCGTCCTTCATCGTCTTGGTCCACGCGGCCTCGTCGATCAACGGCGAGGCGAGGAAGAGGAAGTCGACGTTCGACACGATCTCGCTGAGCACCGCGATCCGCGTCTGGGCCAGCGGGGCGACCGCTGCGAACGCGTCGGCGTCGAACTCCTCGGGCTGCCACGGCGGTGGCGCGATCGTCCCGGTGCCGGTCAGCCACGGCTGGCAGGCGTCGACGAACTCGGCGACCGGCAGGGCGCGGATGTATTCGCCGTTGAACGCGCGCAGCTTCTTCTCGTCGAAGAACGCCGAGGAGAGGTTGACCTCGTCCAGCCGGAACTCGTCCTCGATGACCGACCAGGGGACGATCTCCCGGTCGCCGGAGGGGGCCCAGCCGAGCAGCATCAGGTAGTTGCGCATCGCGCCGGCGAGGTAACCCTCGTCGCGGTACGCCTCCAGGGCGACCTTGTCCCGGCGCTTGGAGAGCTTCTGCCGCTTCTCGTTGACCACCACCGGCACGTGCGCCCAGATCGGCGGCTTGACCCCGAGGGCTTCCCAGAGCAGCTGCTGCTTGGGGGTGTTGGGCAGGTGCTCCTCGGCCCGGATCACGTGGGTGATCCCCATGGTCATGTCGTCGACGACGTTGGCCAGCAGGAAGACCGGCGACCCGTCGCCCCGGGCGATCACGAAGTCCTCGATGAGCTTGTTTTCGAAGGTGGGCTCGCCGCGGATCAGGTCGACCACCACCGTGGCGCCCTCGTCGGGCGTACGGAAGCGCAGGGCGTGCCCCGGGCCCGGGCCGAGGCCACGGTCGCGGTGGTAGCCGTCGTAGCCCTGGTACTGCGAGCCGGTGCGCGCCTGCACGTCCTCACGGGTGCAGTCGCAGTAGTAGGCGCGACCCGACTCGTAGAGGCGGGCCGCGGCGGCCCGGTGCTCGCCGGCGTTCTCCGACTGGAAGTACGGGCCCTCGTAGCTGCCCCGGGAGATGCCGATCCAGTCCAGCGCGGAGAGGATGCCCTCGGTCCACTCGGGCTTGTTGCGCGCCGCGTCGGTGTCCTCGATGCGCAGTACGAACACCCCGCCCTGCTGCTTGGCGTAGATCCAGTTCTGCAGCGCCGAGCGGGCGCCGCCGACGTGGAACATACCGGTCGGGGAGGGGGCGAAGCGCACACGTACCGTCACGCCTCCAGCCTACGGCGACCGTCGACAGGATTCCGCCACGGCCCCCTGACTCAGGGCACCGAGCGGATCTTGACCACCAGCACGCTGCCGATCAGGGTGACCACGGCGGTGACCGCGTAGAGCGTGGGGTAGCCGCCCAGGTACACCACGAGCGGGGCGGAGAGCGCCGGGCCGAGCACCTGCGGCGCCGAGTTCGCGATGTTGATGACGCCCAGGTCCTTGGCCCGGTCGGTGGCCCGGGGCAGCACCTGCGTGATCAACGCGGCGTCCACCGAGAGGTAGACGCCGTAGCCCGCCCCGAGCAGCAGCGCGGCGACGATCGCCATCGGCCAGACCGGCGCGACAGCGAGCAGCAGCGCCGCCACCGCCATGATCAGCCCGGACGCGATCACGTAGATCTTGCGGCGTCCGGAGCGGTCCGACATCCGGCCGGCGACCACGGCGGTCAGCATCATGCCGAGCGTGTAGAGCAGGATCAGCACCAGCAGCGAGCCCTCGGGGTCGGGGTGGCGTACCCCGTCGGTGAGGAAGTACAGCAGGTAGAGGGTGCCCAGGGCGTTGCCGAGCTGGACCAGGAACCGGGTGATCCAGGCCCAGGCGAAGTCCGGGTGCCGACGCGGGTCGATCCACATCGAGGCCAGCAGCGCCCGCGCGCGCAGCGCCGGCTGATGCGTACGCGGCAGCGGCTCGTCGGGGGTGAACAGCGCGAACGGCAGCGACAGCAGCAGGACGGCCACGGCGATGGCCAGGTAGCCGGCGGTGTTGCCGGTGACCACTGCGGTGACCAGCACCGCCCCGAGCACCAGCCCCAGCGCCTGCGGGATGCCCACCCAACCCGAGACGCCACCACGTTGCGCCACCGGCACCCGGTCCGGGATGGCGGCGGTGAGGCTGGCCAGCATCGCGTTGAAGCAGACCTGGGCGGCGACCCAGCCGAGGGCGACCCCCAGGATGGTCCGCTGCTGGGCCAGCAGCACCAGGGCCGCTGCGCCGAGCACCGCTCCGCCCGCGGTCCAGACGTGCCGCCGACCGAACTCGCGGCCGGCCACGCGCAGACAGGTCCGGTCGGAGAACGCGCCCGCGAGCGGGTTGGCGAGCACCGCCGCCAGAGCGCCGAGGCCGGTGACCACGGCCAGCATGTTCTCCTTGTCGCCGGGCGCGATCTGCTCGATCTGCTGGGGCAGCAGCACTTGGATGGGCGTGAAGAACGCCATCCAGACGCCGAGGTTCGCGGCGAAGATCAGCCCGATCCAGCCGCGCCGCACCGGCACTGTCGGCTCGGCGAGCGCCGCCGGCAGCGACGCCGGCGTCGGGTCGAGGGTGGTCACCGCGCCGACCCCGGCCGGCTGGCCGCGATGACGTCCCGCAGCCAGGTGTACGACGACTTCGGCGTACGGGTCTGGGTGGCGTAGTCGACGTGCACGAGGCCGAAGCGTTTGGTGAACCCCTCGGCCCACTCCCAGTTGTCCAGCAGCGACCAGACGAAGTACCCGCGCACGTCGACCCCGTCGTCGATGGCGGCGCGTACCGCCCGCAGGTGTCCGTCCAGGTACGCGATCCGCTCCGGGTCGACCACCTGCCCGTCCGCGTCCGGCGCGTCGTCGTACGCGCACCCGCTCTCGGTGATCTCGATGGGCGGCAGCGCGTCGCCGTAGGTGTCACGCAGCCAGCCGAGCAGCTCGTGCAGCCCGTCGGGGGCCACCGGCCAGTCGAAGGCGGTGCGCGGGTAGCCGCCCAACGGGACCAGGTCGAACGGGAGCGGAGAGCCCTCCTCGGCAGCGCGTACACCGGTGGGGTTGTAGTAGTTGACCCCGAGCACGTCGATCGGTGTGGCGATCGTGTCGAGGTCGCCGGGCTGGACGATGCCCGGGTCGAGGCCGGGCAGCTCCGGGTAGCCGCGTCCGAGCAGCGGATCGGTGAAGAGTCGGTTGTGCAGCGCCTCGTACGCGGCACCGGCGGCCCGGTCGGCGTCGCTGTCGTCGAGCACCCGCACCGGGGAGTAGTTGTTGGCGATCGCCACCGGGCTGGCGGAGTGGGCCCGCAGCGCGGCGACAGCGAGTCCGTGCCCGAGCAGTTGGTGGTGGGCGACCGGAAAGGCGTCGAAGAGCAGCATCCGGCCGGGGGCGTGCACGCCCATCCCGTACCCCATGCTCATGTGGATGAACGGCTCGTTCAGGGTGATCCAGAGCCGGACCCGGTCGCCGAGTCGGGCGGCGGTCAGATCGGCGTAATCGGCGAATCGGGCGGCGGTGTCGCGGTGCAGCCAGCCGCCGACGTCTTCGAGTGGTTGGGGCAGATCCCAGTGGTAGAGGGTCGCCACCGGGTCGATGCCGGCGGCCAGGAGGTCGTCCACCAGCCGGTCGTAGAAGTCCAGGCCGGGCGCGTTGGCCGGGCCGGCGCCGGTGGGCTGCACCCGGGGCCAGGCGATGGAGAACCGGTACGCGGAGACGCCCAGCCCGGCGAGCAACGCGACGTCCTCGGTGTGCCGGTGGTAGTGGTCGCAGGCCTCCGCACCCGTGCTGCCGTCGCTGATCCGGCCGGGCGAGTGCGCGAACGTGTCCCAGATGGACGGACCGCGCCCGTCGGCGGTGGCGGCGCCCTCGATCTGGTGGGCCGATGTGGAGACGCCCCAGCGGAAGCCGGTGGGGAACTGGGGCATAGGTGCGGTCGACATGCGCCCTCCCGGTCAACGTGAAACGTGTTCGGGACTTTAAAGCGCTCTCGATGAATGCGCCATAGGCCGGCCTGCCGCAATCCGCAATGGTTGATCGGCGTGTCTTTTTCCAAACCCGTCCAGGTAAGTCCGATTTAGCGCATAGAGTGCCGATATCGTGGGATGTCCTCACCGGAGGAAGACGGAAATGATCCTCGTTGAACGCAGTGCGCACGTGGCGGCGCCAATTGAAGTTGTCTGGGATGTCGTCCAGCGGGCCGAGCAGTTGCCGGCCTGGCTGGCGGGGGTTCGCGCGGCCGAAGTGCTCTCGGGGGAGGGCTTCGGACGGCGGCAACTGGTCCAGGCGGGGCGCGGCTCGGCGCATGAGGCCGAGGTGATCGCCTACCAGGAGCCGACGCTGATCGGCTGGCGGGAACGGGCCAAGGGGGCGGGAGCTCGGGCGGAGGCACGCACCGAGATCTACGTCCAGCTCACCACCGACGAGGAGGAGGGCGGGACCGTCGTGCGGCTCATCGTGGTCCGCTGGCCGGCCGGGCCGGTCAAGGCAGCCCTGCTGCGCCTCGGACTGCGCCGGGTCGGCGCCGACCTGGAGGACTCGCTGGCCCGGCTCACCGACCTGGCCGCCGTCGGCTGACGAGAGCCCATCCTCCCGGCGTCACCCGCGACGGCGGTGGTCCGGATCCCCGCCAGGGACCCCGGACCCCCGCCGCTGCCGTTCCCGCCCACGTCGGGAGCGGCTCGGGCTGGACGACTCGGTGGCGGCGTTGCGGTCCGGGCGCATCGACGCGTTCTTCTTCTCCGGCGGGTTGCCGG
>NZ_JBSFBM010000089.1:0-20534 GCF_053592955.1 Micromonospora sp. NPDC002411
CGCCGGTCGGCCCGCGCCCGGGCAGCGCTCGTGCCGGTGCCCGAGCTGGTGACCCACCTCGTGGTTGACCACGTACGTCCGGTAGACCGACAACGCCGACACGCCGGGCCGGTGCCGAACCCCCTGCTGGTCGGTGGCGTACAGTCGGCATCGGCGCGGACCTCCTGGGGCGACACGACCGGGGTGCGCAGCGGCGCCGCGAAGGACGTCGGACGGCTCCGACGCCGGGTGGGTCGTCGGGAGGGGGCAACGAGCACATGGCTGGCAATGGTGACCGTGCCGAGACCTGGACGTCGGAGCTCCGCGAGCAGCAGGCCACGCTCGGCGCGGATCTGGGTCCTGCGGATCCGGCTGCCTACACGATGCGCAAGCCCATCCCCGAGCCGATGCCCACCGACCGGCACGGCCCCGCGCGCATCATCGCGATGGCCAACCAGAAGGGTGGCGTCGGCAAGACCACCACCACGATCAACCTGGGCGCGGCCCTCGCGGAGTACGGGCGCAAGGTGCTGCTCGTCGACTTCGACCCGCAGGGCGCCCTCTCGGTCGGGTTGGGCGTCAACCCGCACAACCTCGACCTGTCCGTCTACAACCTGCTCATGCAGGACGACGTGACCGCCGAGGACGTCCTGATCAAGACCGACGTGGCGGGCCTGCACCTGCTGCCGGCCAACATCGACCTCTCCGCCGCCGAGATCCAGCTCGTCAACGAGGTGGCCCGGGAGATGGCCCTGGCCCGGGTCCTGCGCTCGGTGCGCAAGGAGTACGACTACATCCTGATCGACTGCCAGCCGTCACTCGGCCTGCTGGCGATCAACGCGTTGACCGTCGCGCACGGGGTGCTCATCCCCCTCGAGTGCGAGTTCTTCAGCCTGCGCGGTGTGGCGCTGCTGCTGGACACCATCGACAAGGTGCGCGAGCGGCTCAACTTCGACCTGGAGTTGGAAGGCATCCTCGCCACCATGTACGACAGCCGCACCACGCACTGCCGTCAGGTGCTGCAGCGGGTGGTCGAGGCGTTCGGTGACAAGGTCTACCAGACGGTCATCACCAAGACGGTGAAGTTCCCGGAGTCCACCGTGGCCGGTGCCCCCATCACGACGATGGACCCGGCGTCCTCCGGAGCACGCAACTACCGTCAGCTGGCCCGCGAGGTGATCGCCGCCCAGTCGGAGCGGTAGCCGGAACGCCCGGTGCCGCTCTCGTGGACTACGGTCGTCCGGTGACCGCGCCACCAGTTGACCCGCCCGAGGCCGCCGCTGCGGCCGTGGTCGACGGTGTGCCGCCCGCCGACCCCGCCGCCACCGGGTTCACGGTGCGGCTGGCCAACTTCACCGGCCCGTTCGACCTGCTGCTGCAACTGATCGGCAAGCACAAGCTCGACGTCACCGAGGTGGCCCTGCACACCGTCACCGACGAGTTCATCGCCTACATCCGGGCCATGGGTGACGACTGGGACCTGGACGAGGCCAGCGAGTTCCTCCTCATCGCCGCGACCCTGCTCGACCTGAAGGCGGCACGGCTGCTGCCCTCCGCCGAGGTGGAGGACGAGGCGGACCTCGCGCTGCTGGAGGCCCGGGACCTGCTCTTCGCCCGACTGTTGCAGTACAAGGCGTACAAGGAGGCCGCGGCGCACATCGCCGAGCTGGAGGCCGTCGGCGGCCGCCGGTACCCGCGGGCGGTCAGCCTGGAACCCCGCTACGCGGAGGCGCTGCCCGACCTGGTGCTCGGCATCGGCCCGCAGCGACTGCTGAAACTGGCAGTGAAGGCGATGACCCCGAAACCGGTGCCCGAGGTGTCCATCGCCCACGTGCACATGGTCCGGGTCAGTGTCCGCGAACACGCGGCGATCCTCACCGCCCGGCTGCGCCGGGCCGGCACGGCCACGTTCTCGCTGCTCTGCGCCGACTGCGAGGCCACCCTCGAGGTGGTGGCGCGGTTCCTGGCGCTGCTGGAGCTGTACCGGGAGGGCCTGGTGTCCTTCGTCCAGGAGCAGGCCCTGGAGGAGTTGACAGTGCGCTGGACCGGCCCGGCCGACGGGGACACCGAGCTGCACGTCGACGAGTACGCCGGCACCCCGGCCGACCCGGAGTCGCCGGTGCTGGGGTCGGAGGGCCGCCACCCGGTGGCTTCGGAGGTGCCCGAGGCGGTGAGGTCGGAGCCGACCGACCCGGTGAGGTCGGAGTCGCCCGAGCCGGTGGGGGAGGCCGGCGGGCCGGACGGGACGGGAACCACGGAGGATGAGCGGGATGAGTGACGAGCAACGCCGGGACTCGCTGGCCGACCAGGCCGCCGCGTGGGTCCCCCCGTGGGAACGCCCCCGGCAGCCCGCGCCCTCGGCAAGCGCCTCCGAGGCCCCTGACCCTGAGCCCACCGTCTCCGAGGTTGCCGACCCGGAGGCCGCCGTCCCCGAGGTCGCCGGCCCTGCGGCCCCTGACCGTGCGGCCACCGAGCCCGAGGCCGCCGCAGCCCCGACGCCCGCGCCGGTCGCCCCGGCACCCGATGTGACCGACATCGCCGCCGAGCCGGCCACGCCGCCCGGGTCGGGCCAGGTCGCCCCGGATCCGGTCGCGGCACGGGAGATGGGCGGGGCTCGGGACGTACCCCCTCGGCAGGCGTCCGGGCGACGGAGGGCGACGGCCGTGCCGGAGCCCGCGCCGGAGCTGTCCGACGCCGAGCTGCGCGGCGCCCTGGAGGCCATCCTGCTGGTCGTCGACGAGCCGGTCAGCGAGCTGGTGCTGGCCCAGGTGCTGGAGCAGCCAGCCGAGCGGGTCGGCCCGATGCTCGATGACATCGCCGCCGGTTACACCGCCGCCGGGCACGGGTTCGAGTTGCGTCGGGCGGCCGGCGGGTGGCGGCTGTACACCCGGCCGGAATACGCTACGTACGTCGAGCGGTTCGTTCTGGACGGGCAGTCCGTACGGCTGACCCAGGCGGCGTTGGAGACGCTCGCCGTGGTCGCCTACAAGCAGCCGGTGACCCGTTCGCGAATCTCAGCCATCCGGGGTGTGAACTGCGACGGGGTCATCCGTACGCTGGTCACTCGCGGCCTCGTCGAGGAGTGCGGCACCGAAACGGACAGTGGGGCCTTCCTGTACAAGACCACCACGCTGTTCCTGGAGAAGCTCGGGCTGAACACCGTTCACGAGCTGCCGCCCCTCGCACCCTTCCTGCCCGACGACGTAGAAGAGCTTGCTGATGCGACCCGATAACCGTTCCCCCAAACCCGACGCTCCCGTCTTCGAGGGGGCGGAGCGCCTGCAGAAGGTGCTCGCCGCCGCCGGCGTGGGTTCCCGGCGCGCCTGCGAGGATCTGATCTTCCGCCGCCGGGTGACCGTGGACGGGCGGGTCGCCAAGCTCGGCGACAAGGTCGACCCGGCCACCGCCGTGATCCACGTGGACGGCGAGCGCCTCCAGGTCGACATCCGCCTGGTCTACGTGGCGATGAACAAGCCGCGTGGGGTGGTCACCTCCATGGCGGACGACAAGGGACGCAACGAGCTGGCCGAGTTCATCGGCAACCGGGTGGAGCAGCGGGTCTACCACGTGGGGCGGCTCGACGCGGACAGTGAGGGCCTGCTGCTGCTCACCAACGACGGCACCCTCGCGCACAAGCTCATGCATCCCTCGTACGAGGTGCTGAAGACCTACCTCGCCGAGGTGGTCGGGCCGATCCCGCGCAACCTGAGCAAGCGGCTGTTGGCCGGCGTCGAGCTGGAGGACGGGCCGGTCAAGGTCGACTCGTTCAAGGTGGTGGACACTCTGGGTAAATCCGCCCAGGTGGAGCTGAGCCTGCACGAAGGGCGCAAGCACATCGTCCGACGGCTGATGGAGGAGGTCGGACACCCGGTCACCCGGCTGGTGCGTACCTCGATCGGTCCGATCCGGCTCGGCGAACTGCGCACCGGGCGGATCCGGAGGCTGACCAACGCCGAGGTCGCCGCCCTGTTCAACGCGGTGGGTGACTGACCCCCGGTTCCGGGGTACGGCTGCCGGTAGGCTCCACCGATGGCCGGACGACGGCCGCTGGAGGTGGCGTGGGTCGCCTCCGGTGGCGTCGCGTGCGGGTCCGCCAGAGGACCCGGGCATGATTGATGACGATTGACAAACCGCTTGCGGCGCCGAATCACCGGGCGATCCGTGAGGTACGGGCTGAGGAGGACACGGTGGAGGAAAACGTACGGGCCGGGCGATGTGTGGTCGCTGTGGACGGGCCGTCCGGTTCGGGTAAGTCCACCGTGTCGCGGCGGCTCGCCGCCAGCATCGGTGCGCGCTACCTGGACACCGGGGCGATGTACCGGGCGATCACGTGGGCCGTGCTGCGCTCCGGCGTGGACCTCACCGACGCCGCGTCGGTGGCCAAGGTCGCCGGCGAGGTCAAGCTGCGCATCGGCACCCACCCGCAGGGGTACGCCGTGACCGTCGACGGTGTGGGCGTCGACGCCGACATCCGTGGCGCGGAGGTGACCGGGGCGGTCTCCGCCGTCGCCGCCGTGCCGGCCGTCCGTGAGCTGCTGGTCTCCCGGCAGCGCGAGATGATCGCCGATGCTGGTCGGATGGTGGTCGAGGGCCGCGACATCGGCTCGGTCGTAGCGCCGGACGCCGACCTGAAGGTCTTCCTGACCGCCTCCGAGGCGGCCCGCGCCGCCCGGCGTAGCGCCGAGGACGCCGCCGACGTGGCGGCCACCGCCGCCGACCTGGCACGACGGGACCGGCTCGACTCGACCCGCAAGGTCAACCCGTTGGCGCAGGCACCCGACGCCGTGGTGCTCGACACCACCGAGTTGGGCATCGACGAGGTCGTGGCACGACTGCGTGACCTGCTCGCCGAGCGGGGTGTGGCATGACCGATCCAGGTGGATGGGTAGAACTGCGGGAACCGGACATCGCCGTCGAGGAACCGAGCGGCCCGCAGCCGGTGGTGGCCGTGGTCGGTCGCCCCAACGTGGGTAAGTCCACTCTGGTCAACCGGATCATCGGCCGCCGGCAGGCGGTCGTCGAGGACGTCCCGGGCGTGACCCGGGACCGGGTGCCGTACGACGCGCAGTGGAACGGCCGGGCGTTCACAGTGGTGGACACCGGCGGTTGGGAGCCCGACGCGAAGGACCGCGCCGCGGCTATCGCCGCGCAGGCCGAGACGGCGGTCGTCACCGCCGACGTGGTCCTCTTCGTGGTCGACGCGATGGTGGGCTCCACCGACGTGGACGAGGCCGCGGTGAAGATGCTGCGCCGCAGCGCCAAGCCGGTGATCCTGGTGGCGAACAAGGCCGACAACAACTCCATCGAGATGGAGGCCACCTCGCTGTGGTCCCTCGGTCTCGGTGAGCCGTTCCCGGTGTCCGCGCTGCACGGACGCGGCTCCGGCGACTTGCTGGACGCCATCCTCGCCGCGCTGCCGGAAGCGCCGACAATCGTGGAAAACCGTCCGCGCGGGCCGCGCCGCGTGGCGCTGGTCGGCCGGCCGAACGTGGGCAAGTCGAGCCTGCTCAACCGGTTCTCCGGTGAGGAGCGGGCGGTCGTCGACTCGGTCGCCGGCACCACTGTGGACCCGGTGGACAGCCTTGTCGACATCGGCGGCCAGACCTGGCAACTGGTCGACACGGCCGGCCTGCGCAAGCGGGTCGGCAAGGCCAGCGGCACCGAGTACTACGCCAGCCTCCGTACCGCCGGCGCGATCGAGGCCGCCGAGGTGGCCGTCGTGCTCCTGGACGCCAGCGAGCCGATCAGCGAGCAGGACCAGCGGATCCTGACGATGGTCACCGAGGCCGGCCGCGCGCTGGTCATCGCGTTCAACAAGTGGGACCTGGTCGACGCCGACCGCCGGTACTACCTGGACAAGGAAATCGACCGGGAGCTGCGCCGCATCCCTTGGGCGATCCGCCTGAACCTGTCGGCGATGACGGGCCGTGCGGTGGACAAGCTGGCCCCGGCCCTGAACAAGGCCCTGGCGAGCTGGGAAACCCGGGTGCCGACCGCGCACCTCAACCAGTGGTTGACCGCGCTGGTGCAGGCCACCCCGCACCCCGTGCGTGGTGGACGGGCGCCGCGGATCCTGTTCGCGACGCAGGCCGGTGTGGCGCCGCCGCGGTTCGTGCTCTTCACCACCGGTCCGCTGGACGCCGGCTACCAGCGCTTCGTCGAGCGCAAGCTTCGCGAGGAATTCGGGTACGAGGGCAGCCCGATCGAGATCTCGGTTCGCCCGAGGAAGAAGCTCGGCCCCGGCGGTCGAGGCAAGGCGCACGGCTGACGCGTCTGCCGTTCTGCTCGAAGAATGCCGGATGGGGGATGCCCCATCCGGCTTCTTTCTACCCCACCCTCCTAGGACGCTTTAGGGGGTGTGGGGTGGTCCGGTCGTCGCGGTGTACGGCGGTTCGGTCGCTTCGTGTCGCGGGTGGGGCCTGTGCGAAAGGGCCGTGACTGCTGCGCTAAGCTGTACCGGCTGTCGCAGTGGGAAACCACGCGAGGGCGGGACGTGGCGCAGCTTGGTAGCGCACTTGACTGGGGGTCAAGGGGTCGTCGGTTCGAATCCGGCCGTCCCGACAGGCAGAAAGCCCTGACCAGCGGAAACGCTGGTCAGGGCTTTAAGTTTGTCTATGGGGTTTTGAACCGCCCCCCGAAAACCCCCTTTTACCGGGGTCGGCAACCAGATTTGTCATCCATGGGCATCGTTGGGCGCTGCGGGTGCGGGGCTGTGTCGCTTGCCGTGATCGGTGCCGAGTCGCTCGAGGATGTCCGAGACGTCCGGGGCTTGGGCGGGCTTGGCGATGTAGTACGTGGCGGTGACCTCCTCGCTGGAGTGGCCGAGCTGCGCTGCGGCGCTTTTCGTGTCGGTCTCTTCCTTGATGAGGGTGGCGACGGTCTTGCGGAAGGTGTGGGGAGTGACCCAGGCGAGGTCGGTGTCAGCGCGAGCCTCACGCCACTGACGGCGGACGTTGTTGGGTGACAGCCAGGTGCCGCGTCGGGAGGCGAAGATTGCGTCGTGGGGGTTGTCGGCGGCGACGAGCTTGCGGGCCATGATCATGCCGACGGCGAACCGGGGGAGGACGACCATTCGCCAGCCGGCGTCGCTCTTGGTCCAGGGTTGGCGGAAGAAGCCCTGGCCCTTCACGAAGACGAGCGTGCCGCAGATCGTCAGGGTGGGGCGTTCGGCGGCGAGATCGAGGTCTTCCCATCGCAGGGCGAGGATCTCGCCGATGCGGGCGCCGGTAGCGAGCATCAGGTCGACGACGTCCGCCAGGTCGCCGCTGTGGCGTGGTCCGGGCTTTCCGGGGACGGGTCGCTGCCAGTCGCGGATAGCCGTCCGGACGGCCTGGAGATTCTCGTCAGTGAGGGCGACGACAGCGCGGCGGGGTTTGCGGAGCCGGCCGGTGTCGCGTACCGGGTTGGTGGGGATCGCGCCGTGGCGAACGGCCAGTGCGAACATCTGGCTTAGGACGACCTTCGCGCCTTTGGCTGCCGAGGGACGGTCTTTGGCGATGTCGCGCAGGAACCGATCCAGGCGCCCGACGCTTGCTTCTCTGATTCGGAGGTTGCCCAGGGCGGGCAGGATCGCGTTGCGCGTGCTGGTCTCGTATCGCTGGATGGTCTGTGGTGCGATCCGTTCCTCGGTGGTGATCTCTTCGATCCACAGGTCGGCGAGTGTGCTGACGCGGGTCTCCCGGGTGATCTCGTCGTCGTTGGGGGTGGTGCGGTCACGGAGCTTGACCTTGAGCGCCCGTGCGGCGGCCGGGCCGGTGGTGCCGGTGGCCTCGATGTCGCGGGTCTTGCCGTCGTAGTCGCGAAACCGCGCTCGAGCGCGGAACCGGTTGGCTCCGAGTTTCTGGGTGCGGATGTTGCCCCAGGTGCCGATGGGCAGTTCGGGTCGGGCCATGGGTCATCGCTCCGCGTCGGTGTGGTCGTCGAGCCAGCGTTCGACTTCGCTGCGCCGGTAGCGCAGGGTGTTGCCGACGCGGATGGCGCGGGGTCCCTTGCCGCGGCTGTGCCAGGCGTAGAGGGTGTTCTTGGGCTTGCCCAGCCAGGCGGCGACGTCGTCGATGGTCAGGAGAGGGTCTGGCCGCCATTCCGAGGCGGCGGGAGCGTTCATCGCCAGCCCAGCGTGTTGGTGCAGTCGGGCAGTCGGTGACCCGTGACGCGGCCGGCAGGTTGCCGGCCACCTGGCGGGGCGGTATCGGAGGCGGTGTGGGGGTGGGGCGGGCATGGCTGATATGTCCTTTCAGGATCCCGCACTGATCGGTGGCGGGGGTCGCTGTGGCTGCTGTGCAGGGTCGCGGAATTCATCGACCGTGAATGTTCATCCACCCGTCTTGTTCTTAGGACGTCAAGCCTCTCGTTGATTGCAGTAATGACGAGGTGCTGCGGGCGTTGCGGCTTGTCTGGGCGAAAATAATCGTCTTGAATTGCGGGGCTCGACATCGGTGTCTTGCGCGTTCCTGCCGACTCTTGGCCGAGAAGCGGTGCGGCATTGCGGATTGACACGCGAGGCTGAGGTGCGTAGAAGTTTGACGAGCAAGCGGTAGGACGCATCCGCGTGGCCCACTCGACATGGGTGAGGGATCGGAAGTCTTGGAGGGTTCGCATGTTGTGGCCTTTCGGTGAGGTGTGGTGACCGCGTTCGCCCAGGTAGTAGTGCTTAGCAGCGACGTTTCGTACGTCTGCCAGGAAGGCCGAGTTGTCGGAGGACTTTGAGATCAGCAGGCTGACCGGGTTCTGGTCCTGTGTGCTTGAAGGGCCGGCTGGCTCGAAATTCCGCGGCATCAGCCGCTCGGTGCGTTCGGTTCGGGCTCGTCCAGCGATCACGCTGGCCGAGCCTGATACCAGAATTCCGCTGGCTTGGATTTGACGAAAAGGTGAGTGCCGGTTGAGCATTTCACTCAACCGGCACTCATCCTTGAACTATGAATTGCTTCCTGTGACCGTGGCCGCTTCGCCTGCGGTTCTGCTGCACCGATAGGTGACATCTGAGATGGCTTGCCCTGACGGCAGGCTGGAAGGATGTTGCTGTGCCCAAGCCCTACCCCCGAGAGTTCCGCGACGATGTCGTGCGGGTGGCCCGTGACCGGGAGCCAGGCGTGACGGTCGAGCAGATCGCTAAGGACTTCGGGGTCCACCCGATGACGCTGTTCAAGTGGCTTCGCCAGGCCGACATCGACGCCGGAGTCACGCCCGGGACGGCCAGTACCGAGTCAGCCGAGCTGCGGGAGGCTCGGAAGCGGATCAGGTTGTTGGAGCAAGAAAACGAGGTCCTGCGTCGGGCCGCCGCCTACTTGTCGCAGGCGCATCTGCCGGGAAAAGGCTCTACCCGCTCGTGAGCGAGCTGGCCGCCGACGGGATCCCCGTGGCGGTGACGTGCCGGGTGTTGAAGATCGCTCGTCAGCCTTTCTACCGGTGGCTGGCCCGACCCGTCACCAGCGCCGAGGAGGTGGTGGCGTACCGGGCCAACGCGTTGTTCGACGCCCACCGCGACGATCCGGAGTTCGGCTACCGGTTCCTGGTCGACGAGGCCCGCGACGCCGGGCAGCCGATGGCCGACCGCACCGCGTGGCGGATCTGCTCCGGCAACGGCTGGTGGAGCGCGTTCGGCAAGCGCAAGCGTCGCGGCAAGGGCGGTAAGCCAGGTCCACCCGTGCACGACGACCTGGTCCAGCGGGACTTCACCGCCGACGGCCCGAACCGGCTGTGGCTGGCCGACATCACCGAACACCACACCGCCGAGGGCAAGCTCTACCTGTGCGCGATCAAGGACGTCTGGTCCCACCGCATCGTCGGCTACTCCATCGACTCGCGGATGAAGTCCCGCCTGGCCGTCTCCGCACTGGACAACGCCGCCGCCAGACGCGGTGACCTGGCCGGTTGCATCCTGCACACCGACCGCGGATCCCAATTCCGGTCCAGGAAATTCGTCCGAGCCCTGAACCGCCACCGGATGGCCGGATCGATGGGCAGAGTCGGCGCCGCCGGCGACAACGCCGCCATGGAATCCTTCTTCGGACTGCTGCAGAACAACGTCCTCAACCGGCGATCCTGGACCAGCCGTGAGCAACTCCGGATCGCGATCGTGACCTGGATCGAACGGACCTACCACCGCCGCAGACGCCAGCGTTCGCTGTCCCGGTTGACCCCCGTGGAATTCGAGACCATCATGCACCGACCGGCCAGACAGGCCGCGTGACTACACCTGTCACCTGCCGGTGCAGCAGACCCCTGGACCTGACGATCTGCCGGCTCGATGGTTGCGACCACCTGCCGAGCTTCGACGAGCGCGAAGACATCGCGAGCATCAGCAGTCAGTACAGCACGACGTTGGTCACCTGGCTCGAAAGCCAGCTGAGCATCGGCGCGGCCGACAGGCGGGGTTGTCGCGATGAAAAGTCATGACCTTGGGCTGGGGTAGCGGCTCCAGGTGCCGCCGGCATTGGTGACTTGGCGGGTCGCGGTGGTGGGGTGGAAGCCGAGGGCATCGGCGACGACCGGGGCGGGTGCTTGCAGGACGAGTTGGCGTAGCGCGGCGACGCGGGCTTCCTTGATCGGGAACTCGAGCGTGCGGAGCCGGTTGTGCAGGGTGGTGTAGGCGACGGGCTGTCCGGCGAGCCGGCTGGGGAACAGCAGAGCCGGCGGCGGGCCGGCCGCGTCGACGAGCTGCCGCAGCAGCGTGGCGAACGGTTCCGGGACGGGTGCGGCACTTCCACACGCGCCCCATCCAGCGGCAACCGGCCGGGCACTCGCCGTGTATGGGCAGCGGGGCGGGGTGGCCGGCGGGGCAGGCAGACGGGGCCCACTCCTGCCAGACCCGTCCGCCGCCGCGCGTGCGTACCCACCGTCCCGCCACCACATTGTCAGGGTACGAGGCAGTCGCCGCGTCGATTGCGAGCCAGTGGGCTGTGACCCACTTCGATGCAGTCCCTAGTCGGGACGCCCCTTGCCGCGATACACCTCTCCGTTCGTGACCTCGAAATACAGCCGAGAGAACGGATTGCGCCACGACGGCACTTCCTCCGGTTTGCGACGCCAGTAGTCGGCAGTCGCGGCCCGGGCCCAGAACCAGGTGGTGACGAGTACCAGCCAGCCGGTCTCCAGGAGCGCCCGCGGTCGATCGGCCGGATCCATCACCCACAAACCCAGGCCGAAAATGGTGGGTAGGGCCACAGTGGCGCCCCAGGCGACCCAGAACGATCGAAGGATCGCCCCGATGATCAGCGGGAAGAAGAAAATCATGACGAGTTCGCCGAGCAGAACCGGCTGAGGGACCGTGGTCTGCATGGCGCCCGACCTCACCGACCTGATCGGCACCAACGGGATGTTGTTGAAGGTGAAGTAGAGGACCACCACGGAGATGAGCACCTTGACTTGGAGGAGTCGTCGGCGCTGACGGGTACTCGGCGGCATCGGGCCGGTCTCGGGAGGCAGCCGAAGCAGGTCCAGCACGCGGCCCAACCGGCCCGGATGCACGCGCGGTGGTGGCATCGGGCCGACCAGGCCGAGGCGTCGGGCCCGGAGCACGTCGACCGACTGGAGGGTCAGCAGGAAGAGCTGGGCGTAGACGAACACCATGACGGTGATGACCGTGCTGACGATGAGCGATCGCGACGGGTTGGAGGGGGCAGCTGTCGCGCCCACTACCAGCGGGGTGACGCCGCACGGCCAGACCGGCCACGGAACCCGGTCAAGACCCCACACCGCCACCGTGCCCAGTAGGAGCAACGGCAGGATGCCGATGAACATGAAGTGCTGGACGAAGTCGCCGTAGTTCTCGTAGACCAGAACAAAGTAGGTGATGACGACGAGCGCCCAGCCGCCCGCTCCGGCTACGGTGAACTGCAGGGGCCAGCGGTGCCGGAGCCGGTCCATGGCCCGCTCCAGGGCATCCATCGCCGTATTCACCGCACCAGCAAAGCAGACCCGAGCGACTGCCGAGGCTCAATTTTCATCCACAATGGATGTCGATCAATGATTGTCGCTGATGTTCATCGGCAAGACCCGCCTGCCGGCGGCTCCGCTGTGCAGCAGATGCGGCGATGCTGCGGAATCAGATGCTGTCGACGTCGGGGAACTGCGCAAGCACCTCTGGCAGAGCCGGCTCGACAGGCAGCGGCCGGGACTCGGTGTGTTTGTCAGGACCGCACCGGCTGAATGGCCCGTACTCGGCGGCGAGCGCGGCGAGGTGTGGGTCGAGGTGGTCGCGCCACCAGATGCTCATGCCGGTCTGGGGATCGCTGACTCGCAGCGTCTCCCAGGCCCGCCAGAGTGCGTACAGGCGGGAGATCGCCTCGGGGTGCGCCCACCACCGCGGGCACCAGTTGATCCCGCTGGTCGGCCCGGAGGCGAGGCACCGCTCGACGACGTGGGCGGGGTAGTCCCCGACGAACGCCTCCACGTTGCGATAGACCGGCTCCGCGCCGGCCGGCTCGGCCGCCGAGGGCTCGGCGGCCGGCGGGGTTGCGCCCGGGTCGCCGGCGAGCTGGCCGAGTAGCGCGCTGAGGTCGGCGACGGCGTCGGCGGCCGGCCCGGCGGTTGGCGTGGTCATTAGGCTGGCTCCGGTGGGACGCCGGGGGTGAGGGTTCAGTCGGTGCGGCCGGTGGGGTCCCAGTGCGCGATCGACGCGCGGAGCGCCGCCGCGTAGGGCCCGTCCTGCCAGGGGGCGGTGCGGGCGAGCGCGGGCGGGGCACCCGAGGCGTAGACAGCCATGGGGCAGGGCGTGCAGGTCGGAGACGTCGAGGATGCGCTGGCGGCGGGTGGTGTGCGAGACCGACCGCTGGCCCCACCCGGATCCGCTGCTAATGGCCGAGCGGGTGGCGACGTCGTGCTCGCCGATCAGCTTCGACAGCTCTTCCAGCCAGTCCGGGTCGCCGACGCCGCCGCCGTACGTCCGCACGTTCGCCGCCGACCAGAGCTTGCGCATGCCCTCGCGTCCCCACACGTCGACGCCGTTTGGGTAGGACTGAAAGATGGTGATGATCGGCAGGCAGTGCGAGCCGTAGTACGAGTACAGGTTGGGCAGTTGCCGCAGGCGGTAGATGTTCGTGGCCTCGTCGAGGATGCTCAGCAGCGGCGGGTCTAGGCGGCGTCTGGCTGGGGCGCGGGCGCGCAGCTCGCCGGCGCGCAGGACCGCGTCGGTGAGAGCTGCGATCAGCGGGGCGGGGGAGCCGGGCCCGCCCTGGGACAGCAGATACAGCAAGTCGGTGGAGACCACGAACGCGGCCGGTTCGAACTCGAGGACCCCGCGGGTCGGTGGGGTCGACCAGACGGTGACGGCGGGCTCGCTGAGGCACATGGGTGTCTTTTGGCCGTCGGGGTAGATGCCGCCACGGGTTTTGTCGCAACTGTTGACCACGCCGGAGACCGCGTGCGAGCAAGGCCAAAAAACCTCGCCATCGTGCTCACGCGGGGCAGTGCGGTGACAGCCCTCAGTTCATCCGGTCCTGACGCCATCCGTCCCTCCCCGGCTGGGCGCCGGCTGTCCGAGAACCCGACCGCACCGAGTCCTGGCCGACAAGGCGTACACGCAAGACCGACCGGGCCTACCTGCGCGGACACGGGAAGCCTTCCGAGGGCGAACACCATAGTGACCCTTACGGACGCTGCAGAGCATGCAACCATTGCCTTGCCTTGTGAACTCACGCGGTCGCAAACCAAACTCATCGCAGTCTGCCGTGTTCGGCCAAGACTGTATCAGCGTGGGTTACGAGGACCTCCCGGGTGATGCGGAACCTTCGACAAGCTCCACCTCAGCCAGAGGCCCTCACCCACTTCAAGATCCACGCCCTGTCACCACCGTCCGCGGAAAGAAAATCTAGCACGGTCCTGCCTGTTCGGCTCTGTGCCCGCTGCCGATCAGCCACGGGATGCGGCGAGGGCCGGACTTTCCGGCCCCGGCCCTCGCCGCGCATCAGATCGATCAGTGGATGCCGATGGCGGGCACGCCGGACTGGAGGAGCGATGATGACCGCGGGGAATCGTCACCGTTGCGACGGCAGTTCGAATCCGCCCAGGTGAATCTGTTGAGAAAGCCGCAGACTGGAGAGCCGGCTTTAGCGACAGCGGGTCCGACCTGATCGCGCTTCTCGACCTCGTCGCGAGGCGATGTCGGATATCCGGCTGCCTTCGAGCAAAGCGATATTGCCGGTGACAAGAGGCATGCGGACCGAGGTGTGTGGGGCCACAGTGGATCAGCTCGGCGACCGGTTCGACATCCAGGACTCGACCGGTTCCGGCCCCCCGTCGACTGCCAGCGAGGCGAGCAGGAACTCATACTTCCCGTTCGTGTCGAGGTCGAGCAGCTCGATTCGGTGCTCGACGCAACGATAACTTTGGTCTATCTACCAAGGGGAAGGCCGTCGTGTCGAGCGGTACGGAAAGGGGCGGGCCGTCGGCCGGGCCGCCTACGCACGGGCACCATGATCTTCACTCACAAACCTCCCAATTGCCGGCTTCACCGATGGCTGACCCAGGAGGTTTGGGGCAATCGAGGCGAACAGGTCACCGAACGGCTAAGTCGGTGTGGGCCTCGCTCACATCGAACGCACGGAACAGATTCATGAGGAACTGATGGGCCAGGCCGCGCGCCTGTCGCCGGGCGCGGGGGCGGGCAGGTCAGACAGCAGGGTGGACAGTCAGCCCGCTATCGTCTTCGGGCGCCATGACAGCCGAAGCGCAAGGCGAGGACGAGTTCAGTGATGATGGCAGCCCAGACTTAGCTACTTAGGACGATGAAGGCTTCGACACCTTGATGATCAATCGAAGCGGTCATGCCCGCTTCGCCGCTTACAAATCCGACGGTTCCTAGCGGAATGCCTCATCCCGGGCCGGTGCACGACTTTGCCCGGGCCCTGCCCGGCCGCCGGGCTTCAAGATCGACTATTTCGACGCTATCACCTTCCGATTTTTGTCCGTAGACTGCGCTCGGGCGAACGGAAGTGGGGTCGCATGCAAACACTGGATCCGGACACCGAGGTCACCTTCTCCTCACGGATCAGCGTCGCGGTCGTGCAGCAGAGCGTTTGGGCAGTGGATTTCGAGTCCATGCCTCTGGCAGCTGGTTATCTCGTCTCCGCGCTCCGGGCAGATTCCGCGATGAATAGTTACGTCGATGCAGTCATTCACAATTTCACAGGGGTCGCCACGGCTCGCGACATCGCGCTCAAGATATTGAGCGAAGGTCCCCCCGATATCCTCGCGTTCTCCGTCTTAGGCTGGAACTATCGGACCTTCGCAAGCGTTTCCGAGACCTTGAAGCAAGTAAGTCCCCTTTCGTGGGTGGTCTTCGGTGGAAACCATGTGTCGAACCAAGGAGAACGTGTTCTCTCCACGATCCCTTCGGTCGATGTCGTTGTCAACGGAGAAGGTGAATCGACGTTCTGCGACCTGGTGAGAGCGCGGCTCTCCGGTCGCACCACGGATGGTCTGGCCGGCATCGCCGGTATCAGCTTCCGACGCAGCGGTTCGGTCGTCACCACCCCACCCAGAGAACGCCTGACGGAATTGGACGAAATACCCTCGCCTATCCTCTCAGGTGCGGTCGCAATGACCAACGATTCCGGCCGTTTCCGCTACGACGTCGCGATCATGGAGACCAATCGCGGATGCCCGTACAAGTGCTCCTTCTGCTACTGGGGCGGTGCGGTGGGGCAGCGTATCCGCTCTTTCTCGCGACCGCGCTTGCGGGCCGAGCTCGAGCTGATAGGCCAGCACCAGGTGGAAACGGTCGTGCTGTGTGATGCCAACTTCGGCATGCTGCCCGGGGACAAGGACTTCATCGAGGACTTCGTCGAGGTCAAGGAAAACTACGGATACCCCAAATCCCTTGAGGCCAGCTGGGCGAAGAACAAGTCACGCATTTTCCGTCAGATCGTTGAGATCATGAGTCGAGAGCGAGTCAGTAGCTCGTTCACAATCGCTTTGCAGACACTGAACGTCAATGCACTGCGTCAAATGAACCGTCATAACATGCAACTCAATCAATGGGAGGAGCTGGTCGACTGGCTTCGCTCTCAAGGGCTTGACTGCTATGCCGAACTCATTTGCGGCGCCCCTGGCGAGACGTTAGATACGTTTACGCAGGGATACGATCACCTGGCCCGTAAGGTCCAGCGCATCGCGGTCTACCCCCTGATGCTCCTTCCGAACACCACCTACCACGAGAAGCGGAGCGAGTACGGCTTCATAACCTCCCGGGGCGCCGACGACGACTTCGAGTACGTGTTGGCTCATCACACCGCTGGCTTCGACGAGCTCCGGCGGATGGGACAATTCGTATTCTGGGCTCGGCTGATCGCGGAAAGCTCGGTCTTCCGCTATCTCTGGAAGCCCCTGAGGCTCCTCGATGTCCGGCAGTCCGTTGTGTTGTCCGACCTGGCCAGATGGTGCGAAGGTGATGATCTGCCGATTAGCATGGTTTTGGCCAGGCTCGCCCGAAAGCCGCAGACCGCCGTTGAACTGTCCGAAGCGCTGACCGTCTTCTTCCGCGACGAGCAGGGAAAGGAAATGCTGCATCGCTGGTGGTGTGAATCCATGCAGTCCAAGATTCCCTCAATCTTTCATCGTTTTTTGGACGACGTTATCCGCTTGGACCTTCTAACCCTTCCTCGCCTCGGGTTCACCGACGAGTCCGGGCATCGGGTCGAACAGGCGACGTTCTCCTACCCGCTGGCCGATCTTCTGCTTCAAGACGCAGTCAACCTCGAGGTTCCGCCCGTTCCGAGGATCACGATAGTGTCCATTCATTTCCGGGAAGGACTGGATCAGTACCTGTTCAATCACGAAGAGGCAGTACGGTTCTTCGGTAAGCCGACAGAGGATTTCGGGTGCGCGACCTAACAATTAACATCATCGCCGGTCTTCTGCTGTCCACCGCCGGCGCTTTGGCCGCCCGAGGTTTCGAGGCTCGGCGTCGCCGCCGCCGGTACGGTCACCTGCACCTGCTGACGGCTGGGGTTCGCCGCATACAGATCGTCGTACCGAGCTTGAACGTCGACGACTTCCTGCCTCAAGGTTCCAGCATCCGAGCCATGGTGCCCCCGAACGTGCGGGTCATGCCAATGGCAGAAGGCGGTGCGATCGCTCAACTGGTCATGACGCTCAGCAGCGTACGGAACTGCACGGTGCAACTGGTTCCCCAGGAGTCCTTCCAGGACGACGCGGACCTGACCATCTCCGTTGGCGGTCCGAGTTTGAACCGAGTCTCCGGGGACCTCTTAGGTCGATGTTTTCCGTCGTTCAAGCTCAAGTATCCGGAACACGTCGCCATGTACGGATCAACGACGTTTGCTCCTGCCAAAGGCGATGACGGCGCACTCGTCGAGGACTACGGATTCATTGCCTCGACCACTGGGACGAACGGCCGAAAGTCGCTGGTGCTGTGCGGCGTCTGGGCGCTCGGCACACAGATCGCCACCACGGTTCTTCTCTCCCTTCCCCAGCATTCCGAAGCCCGCCGTGCCCTACAGGAGGGCAGGAACTTCTTCGCGGTCGCGCATGCCACGATCAAGGGACTCTCACAGGAGGATGCTCAGGTGGTCGAAGTGCGGCGAGTGCCATGACCGGCGTGCTGAACACCGACCGGTCGACGGTGCCGGTGATCGTCACCCTCGTCGTGATCTACTCGGCAGCTGCCATCGCAGAATGGCGGCTGATTCTCCGGCTGGCGAAGTACAACGGATCCGGCGATCGCAGCACGTCCCGCGCCCTGACGGACCTCGTTTTCGTCAGAGAGACCAGTCGGGACCGACTGAGCGACGACGGCGGGACTCGCGCCATTCTGGTCGCCGGTTCGCTCGGGAGTCTTCTTGCCGGCGTCGTCGCAGCGTTCGTGGTACCGGCCGCCGCGTTGACCTTCTGGCCCGGTTGGATATGGGGCGCCGCCGGACTTCTCATCTGTCTGGGAGGCGCAGCGCTCCGCATCCGCAGCGTCGCCGAGTTGGGCTCGTCGGCGCATCGGACGGTGGTCGCCGACGGGACGATGAACCTAGTGACGACCGGGCCCTACCTTCTCATCCGACACCCGGCGTACCTCGGCAGTCTCCTGCTCTATGCCGGAACCGGCATCGCGCTCGGAAACGGGATCAGCATTGTCTTGAGTATCGTCGGACCGATTGCTGCCAGACTGCCACGCATTCTCCGGGAGGAACGGCTTCTGGCGGAGCGGCTCGGTGATCGCTATCGGCAATACGCGGAAAGATCCAAACGTTTCATCCCGGGAATCTGGTAGAGTTTTTCTGGCCGGTCGCGAAGACAACGGCCAAGATCTCCGGCACTGCCCGCCGGATGTAGTACGAGGTCGACGACACGAGTCTGCTGGTCCCGAATCGCCGCCTACCGAAGGCGATCGGCACGAACGTAAGCCGGAACCCGGCCGCGGCAGCGCGGATCAACTGCTCCTGGGTGTAGGTGAAGGTGCCGGTGACCACAAAAGCACAGGCGACATCACGGCCGAAGACGCGAAACCCGCTCTGCGCGTCGCCGACCCGCACACCGGTGATCATTGAAATTACTCGTGAGGCGGCCAGGTTCTCGAGGTACCGGCGGCGGGTCATGCCAGCTGGTCGCCGCCAGAGCCGGTCGCCCACGACGAGGTCGGACCCGCTCTTGCGCGCCGCGACTAGCCGTGCCAGGTCGGTTGCGGCGTATTGGCCGTCACCGTCGACATGCACGATCTCGTCACATCCGAGGGCCAGCGCAGTCTCGACACCGAATCGGAAGGTGGCCCCGAGGCCACCAGGACTCGGCGTGCGGACGACCAGAGCTCCGGCTTTACGGGCCACCGCGCAGGTGTGGTCCGACGATTGATCATCGACAACCACGATCCTGGTGTCGCCATCCAGGTCAGCGGCCTCCCGGCGGAAGTCTCCCACGACGGCGGCGACGCTGCGTTCCTCGTCCTTTGCCGGGATGATGATTACTCGCACATCCACTCCGGTTGCCGTAGCGAACAAGTACGTCGACTCTATTCGATCTCGTGCCTTCTGGCCATCGTTCTACTACAGTAGAACGTGTGCGCCTTTTACCGTACGCTCGGCAGCTATAGTGATCTTGTGGAACGTGTGCCGCATTTGCTCGGCACCAACGGGGCCAGATCCGAACCGATCGACCCACGGGTTGAACGGACCTGGGTGCGCGATGGCATACGGGGGGAAGAAATTTCCTGGGATGTCGGCTTCGGCCCTCGGACTCTCGCCTGGTTGCTTCGCCCGGATCACGCTGCGACTGAGCTTCCCGGCGTATTGGCCTTGCACGATCACGGCGATATCAAGTATTACGGGAAAGAAAAGATCGCGGACGGTCCGGACGCGGCTCCCGCGAGCATATCCGCTTTCCGAGAGCGGTTCTATGGAGGCGTTCCGTTCGCCAATGAACTAGCCCGTGAGGGCTTCGCGGTTCTGGTTCCGGACGTATTCATGTGGGGCAGCCGAAAATTCGATGCCATGTCTGTCGCAAATGTTGGGTATCGTGCGGAGGCAGCCGCTCCCACCGACGCCGCAACTTACGATCGGGCGGCCAGATCCCATGAGGAACAGGTGGCCAAGTATTGCATGCTCCTCGGCATTAGCATTTCTGAGTTGGTCGCCCGAGAGGACCGCCTGGCCGCCCTCTACCTTGCCTCCCGGCCAGACGTGAAGTCCGATGGAATCGGTTGCATAGGGCTCTCCGCTGGTGGATTTCGTGCCGGCCTCCTTCTCGGCCGTTGCGAGGAGATTCGGGCGGCTGTGGTCGTCGGCATGATGAGCACCTTAGAGGCTCTTTTCGATGAACACATCAGCCGCCACTCCTGGCTAATCTGCCTTCCCGGCGCGTCCCTGGCGAACGACTGGCCCCGGATGGTGGGTGGCAGAGCTCCGGCACGCCTCCTAGTCCAGTACCTGCTGGACGACCACCTTTTCCCGGTTGCCGGCATGCGCGCGGCGAACGACCTTCTAACTGTCACGTACGCTGACTCGGGAGTGCCTTCGGCCTACGTCGCCGAGTTCTATCCCGGGCCACATCGATTCGACCTCGAGATGCAGCGGTCGGCCTTTCTCGCCCTGAACCGCTGGCTCCCTGCCAGCGACGCTAGGGACGAGTAGGCGCGCGTCCACGGGGCTTTGCGCTGGTAGTAGTCCTGGCCAAGGTCGGTCGTTCAATCTGGGCCATGGCCATCGCGCGCAGGGCGTAGTTGAGGCTGACGGTTACCGCCCTGTTGGATGCCGCTCACTCAGCCTCCTCGTGGCGCATTGCCCTGACGGCCACCATTCTCCCCTGGCCTGCTTGGTAGGCAAAACGCCAGGCGGAACCGTCGGCCTCTGCCAAGGCGTAGCCCATTGCTGGGCGTTGAGCTTCGAGGTGTGCGTGGCCAAGATCGTGACCTACTTAAGACCAGCGAGGGCTATGAGCGGCGTAGGTTCAGCCTTTCGCTAACCTCGAACTTCGATGGACCGCCGACCGGCCCGGAGCGTTACTCGATGGCCTTGAAGACCAGTTCCGGGGTCAGGAGCGCGTGGCGTACGGCTCCGGCGCGGGTAACCGGGTCGGCGAGCAGTCCCGTCACGAGGTCGGAGGGCGGCACTGGA